>JAVHYH010000179.1:1312-6630 GCA_031119155.1 Brevundimonas sp. | reverse complement strand
GTTCCGGGGCGTCGCCCCGCTGGCGGCGTGACGGACGCCGCCGAAATCGCTAGAGCCAAGCCATGACCACCGACACCTCGGGCCTGCACCAGCTGGGCCAGCAGATCGCCGCACCGACCAGCCCGGAAACCGCCGTGCTGGAGCGGGTGCCCAACCCGCATGCGGACACCCTCTACTTGGCGCGCTTCACGGCGCCGGAGTTCACCAGCCTGTGCCCCGTCACCGGCCAGCCGGACTTCGCCCACATCGTCATCGACTATGCGCCGGGCGACTGGCTGGTCGAGAGCAAGAGCCTGAAACTCTACCTGACCAGCTTCCGCAACCACGGCGCCTTTCACGAGGACTGCACCGTCGCCATCGGCAAGCGGCTGGCGGACCTGCTGCAGCCGAAATGGCTGCGCATCGGCGGCTACTGGTATCCGCGCGGCGGCATCCCCATCGACGTCTTCTGGCAGACCGGCCAGGCGCCGGAAGGTCTGTGGCTGCCCGACCAGGGCGTGCCGACGTATCGCGGGCGGGGGTGAGGCTGCACGTTTTGTGCACCAAATCTCCACGGGCCAGTGCCGCTGAGGTTGTCTAGCCTGCGGGCGTGACCTCGCCCCTGTCCCTTCCGCTCGAAGCTCTCGGCCGTCAGTGGCTGACGCGCGCCGAAGCATGGGTCGATCGCTCGCCCTGGCGCGGGGCCGCCTATGAGTTCCTGTGGTTCGGGCTGAAGCAGGGCTGGGCCTGTCTGTTCGGCGGCCTGTTGCTGGTGCTGATCGTCGGCACCTTCCTGTGGTGGCCCGAGACGGCGCCGGTCTCGCGCTACGACTTTCTGGTCGTGGGCGCGGTGGCGATCCAGATCGGCATGCTGGCCCTGAAGCTGGAGGGGCGGGACGAGGCGGTGGTGATCTTCCTGTTCCACGTCGCGGGCACGATCATGGAGCTGTTCAAGACGGCGCACGGGTCGTGGGTCTATCCGGAGGATAGTCTGTTGCGCATCGGGGCCGTGCCGCTGTTCTCGGGCTTCATGTATGCGGCGGTGGGCAGCTATATCGCGCGGGTGCAGCGGGTGTTTCACATCCGGGTGAGCGGCTATCCGCCCTTCTGGCTGACGGCGGTGCTGGCCGCGGCGATCTACGTCAACTTCTTCGCTCACCACTGGCTGCCGGATGTGCGGATCGCGCTGTTCGCGGCGACGGTCCTGATCTTCGGGCGCGGCTGGTTCTGGTTCACCACGGACCGGCGGCGGCGGCGAATGCCGCTCCTGCTCGGCTATCTGCTGGTGGCCCTGTTCATCTGGTTCGCCGAGAATCTGGGGACCCTGGCGCAGGCGTGGACCTATCCAACCCAGGAAGCGGGCTGGACCGTTGTCGGGCTGGAAAAGCTGGGCAGCTGGTTTCTGCTGATGATCATCTCGATCGTGCTGGTGTCCATCGTCCGCTGGCCGGAACGGGAAACGGCGGAGGCCTGAGCCCCCGCCGTCTGTCATCCTACGCCGGCAGCGGCGCGTCCGGATGCACCAGTCCTGCCGCGCGCAGGTCGGTCCAGAAGGCCGCCGGGATGGTTTCGGTCAGGGCCGCGCCGTCCTCGGCGATCCGCTCCGGGCGGCTGGCGCCGGGGATGACGGCGGCGACGGCCGGGTTGGCCAAGGCGAACTGGAGACCCGCCGCCTTGATGCTGATGCCGTGCTTCTCGGTCAGGGCCTTGATGCGCGCCACCTTGCCGAGGATGGCCGGGGTCGCCGGGGCGTATTCAAAGTTCGGCCCGCCGACGAGGGCGCCCGAGCTGTAGGGGCCGCCGACGACGATCCCCAGACCGCGCTCGGCCACCTTTGGCATCACACGCTGCAGGGCGCGGTCGTGGTCCAGCAGCGTGTAGCGCCCGGCCAGCAGGAAGACGTCGGGCTTGGGCTCGTCCAGATCCAGCAGCAATTCGATGGGCTCGACCTTGTTCACGCCCAGACCCCAGGCCTTGATCACGCCCTCGTCACGCAGGCGATCCAGCGCGCGGAAGGCGCCAGTGCGGGCCTGTTCGAACTGGCCGATCCAGCGGTCGCCCCAGAAGTCCTGCGCCAGGTCATGGACGAAGGCGATGTCGATCCGGTCGGTGCGCAGACGCTTCAGGCTGTCCTCGATCGACTTCAGGGTGGCGTCATAGCCATAGTCGTTGACCACCTTGTTCGGGCGGCCGTGTTTGAAGACGTCGCCCTTCTCGCCGTTGTCGCGCGCCGAGACGTCCTCGACCTCGTCCAGAATGACCCGGCCGACCTTGGTGGACAGGACGTATTCATCGCGCGGCTTGCCGGCCAGCGCCTCGCCCATGCGCAGCTCGGCCAGGCCGGCGCCGTAGAAGGGGGCGTTGTCATAGTAGCGGACGCCGTCGGCCCAGGCGGCCTCGACGGTGGCCAGGGCTTCAGCCTCGGGAATGTCGCGGAACATGTTGCCCAGAGGGGCGGCGCCGAAACCGAGGCGGTGCGGCAGGACGGTCTTGATGGACATGGCGGGGTTCCTTGGGGAGGTCAGGCGACCGCGGCGGGTTCGAGCAGCAGGGAGGTGCGCTCGGCCAGGTCGTTGATGCGGGCGAGATAGGCCTTGAAGTGCGGGGTCTCGCGGTGGGCGGCGACGGCGTCGGCGTCGATATAGAGCTCGTCCAGGACGAAGCGGGCGGGTTCGGCCGGATCGCGCCAGATGTCCCAGCGCAGGTTGCCGGGCTCGGCGCGGCAGGCGGGCGCCATGCCGAACAGCAACTCGCGCAGGGCGTCGGTCTGGCCGGAGCGGGCGACGAGGATGGCGATGATCTTCATGCGGGTGGACATGGGGCGTATTCCTTTCGGCGGAAGGGCGCCGGCGGGGCGAAAACGCAGCGCCCCGCCGGTCATCCGGGTCCTCATGCCGCCAGCGACCGGTCCAGCGCTGCGACGAAAGTCTTCGCCAGCAGATGGTCCGAAGCCGGGTTCTGGCCGGTGATCAGTTCGCGATCCTCGATCACATGCGGCGCGAAATCCTGCTCGCCGACGATCAGGTCGCCCCCGGCGGTGGTCAGGGCGTCAACCATGTAGAAGTGCAGCTTCGCATTGATCAGGTGGTCCTCGACGATCTTCTCCTCGCTGTTCGAGAAGATGGTCATGCGATAGCCGGCGTACTGCCAGCCCTTCGCCCATTCGGCCGCCTTGTCGGGATCGCCGGCGATCAGGGCGGCCCGGAACTCGCGGGCGTGGGGCAGGGCGGCGGCGACGGCGGCGGGACCGTGGCACAGCAGGGCGGTGGGCTTGGACGCCTCATGGAAGTGGCGCAGGATTTCACCGGCCTCGCGGTCCTGCATCAGATCGACCACCGGGGCGTGGCCGCCGGGGAAGAAGACGCCGGCGTAGCTGTCCAGACCGTCGGCGATCACCGCGGCCAGGCTGCGCGGACGGGTCATCACCGGATCGGTGTTCCAGAAGGCGAGGGCCTGCTCATAGGCGGCCACGTCGCCGCCGAAATGGTCGGCGCTGTCCGAGGCCTCGTCGAGGGGAGGGCGTTCGCCGTTCGGGGTGGCCAGAACCACCTCATAGCCGGCCTCGATCAGGGCCAGGACCGGGACGACGGTTTCATTCAGATATTGGCCGGTCGGCACGAAACCGCCGCCCTGGACCTCGATCCGGTTGGCGTTGGAACCGACGACGAGAACTTTTGCCTTGGTCATTGCGACCTCCTTCAACTGGGTTGCGTCCGTTGGGGACGAGCGGAAGGTGCGCCGGGCGAAGGCATTTCAGAACTTTATAGTTCTTATTTCAGATATCACGTTGCATGATGATTTCATGCGCTACGATCTGAACCTGATGCCGGTCTTCATCGCGGTGATGGAGGAGCGCAACATCACCCGCGCGGCCCAGCGGCTGGGCATGACCCAGCCCGCCCTGTCGAATGCCCTGTCGCGCCTGCGGGCGACGCTGAACGATCCGCTGTTCATCCGCGAACGCTATGGCGTGCGGCCGACCGAGCTGGCGGAATCGCTGGCGCCGGCCATCGCCGAGGCGCTGGCGAACATCGATGATGCGGTGCTGGGCCAGCAGGCCTTCGATCCGTCGAGCGCCGAGCGGCTGTTCACGCTCGCGCCCAACAGCTTCGTGGAGTTCGTCCTGGCGCCCGCGCTGGTCTCGCGGCTGAAGGATGAGGCGCCGGGCGTGCGGCTGCGGCTGACGCCCTTCGGAACCGATCTGGCGGAGACCGGGGTGATCTCCGGCACGACGGCCCTTGTGCTGGGGCGGCTGATCGACCCGCCGGACAATCTGGTCGTCCAGCATCTGATGGACGAGGGGCTGGCCTGCGTCGTCCGCGCCGACCACCCGGACGTCGGCGACAGCCTGTCGCGCGCGCAGTACGAGCGGCTCAAACACGTCAACGTCCTGCCGCCGGGTCGCCTGAAGGCGGGGCTGTTCCAGGCGCTGGACCAGAAGGGGCTGAGGCGCGAGGTGGCGGTGTCGGTGACCCATTTCCTCGCCGTGCCGGAGATGGTGGCGGCCACCGACTACTGCTCGACCCTTCCGGTCTCCATCTGCCGCCGGTTGGCGCGCGACCCGCGGCTGAAGGTGCTGCCCGCGCCGGTCGATCTGGGGACATTCCCGGTCCAGATGGGCTGGCACGTCCGCTACCGCCACGACCCGGCGCATCGCTGGCTGAGGGGGATCGTGGCGGAGTTGGCGGTCGAACAGGCAGTAGGCAGTAGGTAGTAGAGGGGGAGGCTATCTGCTGCCTGCTGCCTGCTCACTTCCCTATTGCCTACTGCCTACCTGCCTACTGCCTCCTCAGATCACCCCCAGGCGCTGCTGCCCGCTTCCTCGCGGAAGTCGAAGTCGCCGTTGGTGCTCGCCGACAGGTCGCGCCAGGCGTCCAGTTCGGCCTGCAGGCTGTGGATCTTGCCCTGCACCATGGCGATGGCGTCGGTGCCCGCGCACCAGCGGACCGGCGGCTTTTCGGCGTCGGCCAGGGTGATCAGCGCCTGCGCCAGCTTCGCGGGATCGCCCGCCTGGTTGTGGCTGCGCTGGTCATAGAAGGCCTTCAGCGCGTCGGCCGTCGGGGCGTAGTCGGGGATCGTCAGCGAGGCGTGCCTGACCGAGGTCGGCTCGAGGAAGTCCGTGCGGAAGAAGCCCGGCTCCACGATGGTGGCGCGGATGCCGAAGGGGGCGACCTCCTGCGCGAGGGACTCGGTGAAGCCCTCCACGGCGAATTTCGAGGCGCAGTAGAGCGTTCCGCTGGCGCCGCCGAGGATGCCGCCGCCCGAAGAGATGTTGAAGATGTGGCCTGAGCGCTGGGCCCGCATGCCCGGCAGGACGGCGCGGGTGACGTGCATCAGGC
>JAVHYH010000179.1:0-1302 GCA_031119155.1 Brevundimonas sp. | reverse complement strand
CATTGGTGTCGTACTGGGCGAAGGCGTCTTCGGCGGTGGCCTCCTCGAAGACCGACAGGTGGCCGTAGCCGGCGTTGTTCACCAGCACGTCGATGCGGCCGAAATATTCGAGGGCCGAGGCGACGGCGGTCTGGACGGCGGCCTGATCGGTGACGTCGAGCGACAGGGACAGCAGGGCGTCGCTGTCGGGGCCGAAGGTCCCGGTCAGGCTTTCACGCTTGCGGGCCGTGGCGACGACGCGCTGGCCGGCGTCCAGCAGGGTGCGGACGAAGGCGGCGCCCAGGCCGCGCGAGGCGCCGGTGATGAACCAGACGCGGGAAGAAGTGGAGGTCATGGGAAGTCTCCTTGGTTGGGAGCCCCGATATGCGCCGTCCCCGCGCCGGACCCGTAGACGGATCATGCCAGTCTCTTGCACGATCCTGCCAGTTCCGGGGATTGGCGGTCGCGGGCCGGTCGCCGCAGGGCTTGAATGGCGCCATGAACCGCTTGCCTGAACTCGTCAGTCTCGTCCGTCACCATCTGGGCGAGGTCTCGCCCGAGGGGATCGGCCCCCTGACCGGCGCGGGCCTGCATCTGATCGCCAGCACCACCGTCACCGAGGCGCAGCAGGTGGTCTATGAGCCGATGGTCTGCCTGATCCTGGACGGGGCCAAGACCACCACCCTGGGGGCGGAGAGCTATCCGTACCGAGCCGGCGAATATCTGGTGGTGTCCGAGGATCTGCCGGTCAGCGGACAGGTCATCGCCGCGCCCTATCTGGCGGTCGGCGTGCCGCTGGATCCGGTGATGATCGCCGAACTGCTGATGGAGACCGAGGGCGCGATCCCGGAGACGGCGCCGGTGCGCGGGTTGGCGGTCAGCCGGATGGACGACGACCTGATCGACACCGTGATCCGTCTGGTCCGGCTGATGGACCGTCCGGCGGAGGCGAAGGTGCTGGCCCCGATGATCCATCGCGAGCTGGTCTGGCGCCTGTTGCTGGGCGAGCGGGCCGGGATGATGCGCCAGCTGGCGGCCTCGGACGGGCGGCAGGCGCAGGTGAAGCGCGCCATCCGCTGGCTGCGCCAGAACTACGCCGAGCCGATGCGGATCGAGCGGCTGGCCGAGGTGGCGGGGATGAGCGAGACCTCCCTGCATCGCCACTTCAAGGCCGTCACCGCGATGAGCCCGCTGCAGTACCAGAAGCAGATCCGCCTGCAGGAGGCGCGGCATCGGCTGCTGGCGCAGGGCCGGGACGTGGCGGGGGTGGGCTTCGCCGTCGGCTATGACAGCCCGTCCCAGTTCAGCCGCGAATACGCCCGC
>JAVHYH010000178.1 GCA_031119155.1 Brevundimonas sp. | reverse complement strand
GCTTTGGCGATCAGGACGTCTATCTGAACGTCGCGGGCGGGCTGCGGATCAACGAACCGGCCGCCGATCTGGCGGCGGCGGCGGCCCTGATCAGTTCGGCCATGGACATGCCCCTGCCGCAGGGCTGCGTCGTCTTCGGCGAGATCAGTCTGTCCGGGGAACTGCGCGCGGTGGGCCGGGCCGAGGCGCGGCTGCGCGAGGCGCAGAAGCTGGGCTTCGACCAGGCCCTGTCCCCGGTGCTGACCGTCAAGGACAAGGGGGTGAAGATCACCGCCATCAGCCGCCTCAGCGAAGCCGTCGAACGAATCTCGCAAAACCGCTATTGAAGCTGAACGTCCGGGTTTCGAGCGCGCATGAACGGTTTTGACGTCGTCGCCATTCTGGTTCTGATCGCCTCGGCCGCGGCCGGTTGGGTGCGCGGCGGCACGCGCGAGATCATCACCCTGCTCAGCTTCGTGCTGGCGGCCTTCGTCGCCCTGGTCGCCCTGCCCCTGACCGCCCCGCTGGGCCGGATGCTGGTCAATCCCGACTGGGCCGGCACCATCTTCGCAGCCATCCTGTCCTTCCTGCTGATCTATTTCGGCATCCGCATCTTCGGCTCAATCCTGTCGAAGAAGGCGCAGGCCCATCCCAGCCTCGGCGGCGTGGACCGGATCGTCGGCATCGTCGTCGGCGCGACGCGCGGTCTGGTGTTGCTGGGCGCCATCCATCTGGTCATCGTGGCCGCCATGCCGGGCGAGCGCACCCCGAACTGGCTGAGCGAGGCCGCCGTGCGTCCGCTGACCGCCGGAGCCGCCCGGGCCATCCAGATCATCCTGCCGGGCATCGGCCGGGGCGTGGACGCCCTGACGCCGGTCGTATCTTCGTCCGTGAGCCAAGGGTTTTCCGAAGAAGAAGCCTTGCCCTCGCCCCAAACAAACAATACTTCGCCCGCGTCCGCCGCCCGCTAGCGTTCCCCCTGCTTCATCGGAGCCCCACGATGAGCCGCCTCGACCATTCCATCGCCGCCCCCGTTGTCCACCGGGAGCATCACCGTGACGCCGACGACGACCGTCCGCGTCTGGAATGCGGGGTCTGCGGCGTCTGGGGCGCGGATCAGGACGAGGCCTCCTCCGTCGTCGCGCTGGGGCTCCACGCCCTGCAGCATCGCGGACAGGAAGCCTGCGGCATCGCCAGCGTCCACGAGGCCCGTTTCCACACCGAGCGCCACATGGGTCTGGTCGGCGACGCGTTCGGCGGCGCGAACCTCGCGGAGCGCATGCCGGGCTCGGCCGCCGTGGGCCACACCCGCTACTCCACCGCCGGCGGCAGCTTCCTGCGCAACATCCAGCCGATGTTCGCCGATCTGGACCAGGGCGGCATCGCCATCGCCCACAACGGCAACCTGACCAACTTCAAATACCTGCACAGCCAGCTGGTCTCGGAAGGCGCCATCTTCCAGTCGACCTCCGACTCCGAGGTGATCCTCCACCTGATCGCCCGCAGCCGTAAGGCCAAGATCGTCGACCGCTTCATCGACGCCCTGGGTCGGATCGAGGGCGGTTACGCCCTGGTCTGCCAGACCCGTTCGAAGATGATCGGCGCCCGCGACCCGCTGGGCATCCGTCCGCTGGTGCTGGGCCGTCTGGGCGACGCCTGGGTGCTGGCGTCCGAGACCTGCGCGCTGGACACCATCGGCGCCACCTTCGAACGCGACGTCGAGCACGGCGAGGTCATCGTGATCGACCACGAGGGCCTGCGCTCGATCAAGCCCTTCCCGGTCAAGGCCGCCCGCCCCTGCCTGTTCGAGTACGTCTATTTCGCCCGCCCCGACAGCGTCGTGAACGGCAAGTCGGTCTATGAGGTCCGCAAGCGGATGGGCCGGGGTCTGGCGCGCGAACACGCCGTCGAGGCCGACGTCATCGTGCCGGTGCCGGACTCGGGCGTGCCCGCCGCGCTGGGCTATGCGCAGGAAAGCGGCATTCCCTACGAGATGGGCATTATCCGCAGCCACTATCTGGGCCGCACCTTCATCCAGCCCAGCCAGGGCGCCCGTCAGAAGGGCGTGCGCATGAAGCACAGCCCGAACCGCGAGGTTCTGGCCGGCAAGCGCGTGGTGCTGATCGACGACTCGATCGTGCGCGGCACCACCTCGGTGAAACTGGTCCGCGCCGTGCGCGCCGCCGGAGCCAAGGAAGTCCACCTGCGCTCGGCCTCGCCGCCGATCCTTTACCCGGACTTCTACGGCATCGACATGCCGGAGCGGGACCAGTTGATCGCCGCCAACAAGACGCTGGAAGAGATGCGCGCCTACCTCGAGGTCGACTCGCTCGGCTTCCTGTCGGTCGACGGCCTGTACGGCGCCATGGAAGCCGGCGCCCGCGACAGCGCCAATCCGCAGTTCACGGACCACTACTTCACCGGCGACTATCCGACCCGCCTGCTGGACCGTGAAATCGAGGAAGGCGGCCGTGAAGAGAACCCGCGGCAACTTTCGCTGCTGGTGAGCGCTTAAGGACCTATGGTCCAGCTCGGCTATTTCACCCTCGACACCCTCGACATCGAGAAGGCCCGGGCCTTCTACGGCGCCCTGTTCGGCTGGCGGTTCGACGACGCCGCCTCCAGCCCGACCTACGCCCATGTCGTGGACAGCGATCCGCCCTTCGGCCTGACCAAGGTCGAGCGGGTGAAGGACTTCAGCCACATGTATTTCCGGGTCGAGGACGTCGATGCCCTGTGCGCCCGCGTCATCGAGCTGGGCGGCAAGGCGGCCATTCCGTCCGACAGCCCGTCCGGTCGCGGCGTCGTGGTCTGCGACGATCAGGGCGTCAGCTTCAGCCTGTGGAAGCCCGCCGCCGGCTACTGATCCGGTTTCGCTTCCGGTCAAGCCGCCGTCGCGCTATCAGCGCCGGATGACCGATCTTCCCCTGAAAGACCGTATCGCCCTCGTCGTCGGGGCCTCACGCGGCATCGGCTATGAGAGTGCGCTGGCGCTGGCCAAGGCCGGGGCGCACGTCATCGCGACCGCGCGCACCACGGGCGGTCTGGAGGAACTGGACGACGCCATCTTCGCCGCCACCGGCCAGCACGCGACCCTGATCCCGTTCGATCTGGTGGACGGCGGCGCGATCGACCGCATGGGCGGCGCCCTGTACGAGCGCTTCGGCAAGCTGGACATCTGGGTCAACGCCGCCGCCACCATGGGCGCCGAGGGGCTGACGCCGGTGTCGAACGCCGACCCGCGCGGCTTCGCCAAGATCGAGAAGACCAATTTCACCGGCGTCTATCGCCTGATCCGTTCGCTGGAGCCCCTGCTCAAGTCGTCGGACGCCGGCCGCGTGATCCACCTGACCACCAGCGTCGCCACCGTCCCCCGCGCCTTCTGGGGCGCCTATGCGGCGACCAAGGCGGGCGCCGAGGCGTTGATGAAATGCTGGGCCGACGAAACCGAGTCGATGGCGATCCGCATCTCGATCCTCGATCCCGGTCGCATGCGCACCCAGCTTCGCGCCCAGGCCTATCCGGGCGAGGATCCGCAGCAGAACATCCACCCGTCGGCCATCGGCCCGCTGGTGGTCGAACTGGCCCGCCCGGACCTGACCCCGCCGCTGACGGTCAGCTTCAAGGAATGGAACGCGGGCCCGCAGGCGTCGGCGCTGGTCTGACGTTCATCCCGCCGGGCTGCATCCCGTCCCGAGGCAGTTGAAGATGTGCGAGGCGACGGCCGTGATCGCGGCATGTCGATCTATCCCCTCCTCCTCGCCGTCCACATCGCCACCGGCCTCGCCGCCGTCCTGATCGGGATTGCGCCGGTGCTGACCCGAAAGGGTTCGCGCGCCCACCGACTGACCGGCCGTCTGTTCAGCCTATGCATGGCCATCCTGCTGGCCGCCGCATGGGCGATGACGGCGCTGAAGATGAACAGCTACCTTCTGGCGCTGTCCGCCTCGGCGACCCTGACCCTGTTCTCGGGCCTGCGGGTGCTGGGGCGGAAGCGGCCGGACATCCGGCAGGCGGACCGGGCGCAGGGGCTGGACTGGCTGGTGACGCTGGGCATAGCGGGCGTGGGCCTGCTGGTGCTCTGGCAGGTCGCGACCGGGCGCAACGTCGGCCCGGCGGCGACCTCTGTGGCGCTGGTCTATGGCGCGCTGGGCATGAGTCTGTGGGACCTCTGGCGTTTCCTGCGTCCGACCGACTGGCCCTTCAGTCCCGAGTTGTGGCGGTATGAGCATCTGTGGAAGATGCTCGGCGCCTACTCGGCGGTCCTCAGCGCCTTCTCCGGCAATTTCCTCCGTTTCCTGCCCGCCCCGTGGAGCGCCCTCTGGCCGACGCTGCTGTTCCAGACCCTGACCGTGATCTGGATCGCCGTGCTGGTGGTGCGGAAGCGACAGCAGATGCGCGCGGCGGCGGCCTGATGCGGCGCATTCCGTTCGGCATCGGCGTCGGCCTGTTCGCGGCCTACAGCTATCTGGCGACGGTCGTGTCGGCGGCGTGGTTCCTGCGCCGGGATTTCGATGCGGACCTGACGACCTCGCTGGCATGGGCGGCCCTGCTCTATGCCCCGACCGTGGCGAGCGGCCTGCTCGTCTGGCGGGTCTTGCGGCGGTTCGGCGCCGAGTGGCGGGCCATCGGCGTGCTGGCCGCCCTGACCCCGCCCGTCATTCTCCTGTCCGCCTGGGCCTCAACGACAGTGGATGCAGGCTTCCGGCATGCACACTGGACGGGGGCAGAGATCGCCGTCCGCATCATCGACCGCCTGCCAGTCGCCCTGCTCCTCTGGACCGCCCTGTGCGCCGCCGGGTTGGCGGTCGCGCACTGGCGCCGCGCGATCCGGCAGAAGGGCGAAATGGAAGCCCTGTCTGCGGCCCTCGCCGAAGCCCGCCAGGCGCTGCCCACTTCCGCCGAGCGTCTGATGGTCAGTGTCGGGCGCGGGCGGGTCCCGGTCGACCTCGCAGACGTCGAATGGATCGCCTCGGCCACCAACTACGCCGTCGTCCACTGGCGCGACCGTGAGGGCCTGCTGAGGGAGACGCTTCAGGCGCTGGAGACACGACTGGCCCCGCACGGCTTCGCCCGCAGCCACCGCTCGACGCTGGTCAATCTGGCGCGGGTGCGTGAGTTGAAACCGCTGTCCGACGGCGCCTGGCGGCTGACGCTGGACAGCGGGACGGAGCTGGTGGTCAGCCGGTCGTATCGGAACGGGCTGTTGGCGCGGCTGAAGCAGGGCTGAGCCCTACTTCTTCGCGCCGCCCTTTTGCCCGGTGCGGATGCGGCCCGAGCGGGAGACCTGACGGGCGCCGCCGCGCGCGCCCTTCTGGACGGCGATGGAGGAGCCGGCCTTCTTGGACGAGCTGGCCTTTACGCCCGAGACGACCTTGGGCTGGTGCTTGCGGGTCTTCTTCTGCTCCAGCGCCTTGCCGGGCAGGTTGGACAGGGCCTCTTCCTTCTCGGCCTTGCGGACGCGGCGCGGCGCGGTCTTGGCGTCGCCCTTGTAGCGTTCCGGCCCCGACTTGGCGCCGCCCTCGGCATAGGGGTTCACGCCGCTCGACTTGACCGTCAGGCGGATCGGCGTGCCCGGCAGGTCGAAGCTCTCGCGGATCGAGTTGACCAGATAGCGCTTGTAGTGGTCCGGCATCGCCTCAGCGCGGTTGGCCATCAGCACGAAGGTCGGCGGACGGGCCTTGGTCTGGGCGATGTATTTCGGCTTGATGCGCTTGCCGTCGACGGCGGGCGGCGGGTGCCGCTGGGTCGCCATGGACAGCCAAGTGTTCAGGTCCTTGGTCTTCACCTTGACCGACCAGGTGTCATAGGCCTGCAGCACGGCGGGCATCAGGCGCTCGACGCCGCGGCCCGAGTGCGACGACAGGGCCACGAAGGGCGTGCCCTTCAGCTGGGGCAGCTTGTCCTCGGCCATGGCCTTCAGCTTGGCCATGCGGGACTGGGGCTCTTCCTCGAGGTCCCACTTCGACGCGACATAGATCAGCGCCCGCCCTTCCCGCTCGACCAGATCGGCCAGCTGCAGGTCCTGGATGTCGAAGGCGTTGTCCTTGTCCATCATCAGGATCACCACCTCAGCGAAGGTGATGGCCCGGATGGTGTCGGCGACCGACAGCTTCTCCAGCTTCTCCTGCACGCGCGCCTTGCGGCGCATGCCGGCGGTGTCGACGAAGCGGATGGCCCGGCCTTCGTATTCCCAGTCCACCGAGATGGAGTCGCGGGTGATGCCCGCTTCCGGCCCGACCAGCAGGCGGTCCTCGCCCAGCAGGCGGTTGACCAGCGTGGACTTGCCCGCGTTCGGGCGACCGATGACGGCGATGCGGATCGGCTTGTCGGCTTCCTCGACCTCTTCGATGAAGATGTCGGCCGAGGCGGCGAGGATGGCGGCGTAGAGATCGGCCATGCCCTCGCCGTGCTCGGCGGAGATGGCGACCGGTTCGCCGAAGCCCAGCGCATAGGCCTCGCCGATGCCGCCGCCGCTCTCACGGCTCTCGGACTTGTTGGCCAGCAGGATGACGGGCTTGTGCTGATGACGCAGCCGATCGGCGAAGATGCGGTCCAGCGCGGTCACGCCCTCGCGCGCGTCCATCATGAACATGATCAGGTCGGCGTCGTCGATGGCAGCCTCGGTCTGCTCGCGCATCCGGGCCTCGAGGCTTTCGTCGGTGACG
>JAVHYH010000177.1 GCA_031119155.1 Brevundimonas sp. | reverse complement strand
CGACGCCGCGCCGATCCACGGCGACCTGGACCAGTCGCTGCGCATGAAGACCCTGTCGGACTTCCGGTCGGGCGCGCTGAAGCTGCTGGTGGCGTCCGACGTCGCCGCGCGCGGCCTGGACATCCCGGCCGTCAGCCACGTCTTCAACTACGACGTCCCGCACCACGCCGACGACTACGTCCACCGCATCGGCCGCACCGGCCGCGCCGGGCGTCTGGGCGAGGCCTTCATGATCGTCACCCCGTCGGACGACAAGTCGCTCGACAAGGTGCTGAAGCTGATCAAGAAGGATCCGGTCGAACTGCCGCTGGACGGCGTCGACTTCTCGGCCATCAAGGACCAGTCGCGTCGCGACGGCGGCCGTGACGGCGGTCGGGGCGACAAGCGTGGCCGTGACCGGGGCGACAGCCCTGCCCGCGCCCGCCGCGAGGACGCCGCCGAGACCGTCAATGAGACCGCTGTCGAGGACGTCGTCGTCCCCGCCGTCGCGGCGGAGACCGAGGCCGCTCCGGCGCGCCGCACCCGCAGCCGTCGCAGCGCCAAACCCGCGGCGGAAGCCGTCGTCGAAGCCGCTTCCCCCGCTGACATCGTCGCCGAGGTCCAGGCCGAAGCGCCGTCCGCATCGCAGGCCGCCCCCTCGGCTGCCCGTGAACCGCGCCGCGAGCGCGGCCGCGGCCGGGGCTCCGAGCGTCGCGACGCCGCCCCGGCGGAAGAGCCGCGCGCCGGCAACGGACGCCCCTTCGGCGACGCGGACATTCCGGCCTTCCTGCGCCGTCCGGTGACGATCAAGGGCTGAGTTTTTCGGGGCCCGAAAGGCCCCGCTTAACCCCCCGTTACCTACCCCCGTTCTATCGTCCCGCCCTGCGTCGGTCAGAAGGGGTCGATGCATGGGGGAAGAATTCCGCATGACCACATCGGTCGAGACCACGCTGCGTGAACCGGGCGCCTACAATCTCTCGCGCCGTGTCATCGACGAGATGGAAGCCGCAGGCGTCTGGCCGACCCCGCTGAATTTCGAACTGTGGCTGCACTATCTCGGCGATCCCGACGGCGCCCTGGGCCGTGAGATCCAGCGCCTGCTGTCCGAGCAGGAGCCCTTCACCGAGGCCACCGCCGACATGCTGGCGGCCGAATACCTCCCGCGCGGTCGCCTGACCGAGGAAATCCGCGACGCCGGCCGCGTGCTGGACCGCGAACTGTCCAGCGTCGCCGAAGCCATCTCGCGCGCCCACAAGTCCCAATCGGCCTATGGCCAGACCCTCGACAAGGCCGCCAGCAGCATCGAGACCGCCGGCGACAGCGCCTCCCTCAAGTCCATCGTCGGCGGCCTGACCATCGCCACCCGCCGCATCCAGCGCGAGAATGAGACGCTGGAGAAGCGCCTCGATGTCTCGACCAAGGAAGTGGCCCGCCTGCGCGAACATCTGGAGCAGGTCCGTCGCGATGCAATGACCGACGCCCTGACCAATCTGGCCAACCGCAAGGCCTTCGACGAACATCTGGCCGCCGCCTGCGAACAGGCCAACGCCACGAACGAGCCGATGATCCTGGCCGTGCTCGACGTCGATCACTTCAAGCGCTTCAACGACACCTGGGGCCACCAGACCGGCGATCAGGTCCTGCGCTACGTCGCCAGCGTCATCGGCCGCTTCGGCGCCCTGCCCCGCATCGCCGCCCGTTACGGCGGCGAGGAGTTCGCCGTCATCTTCCCGCGCGAGGACGCCGGCCATGTCGCGACCGCGCTGGAGGCGATCCGCAAGGAGATCTCGTCCCGGTCTCTGCGTCGCCGCTCGACCAACGACGAACTGGGCGCCGTGACCATCTCGGCCGGCTTCGCCCAGCATCGCGCGGGCGACACCGCCTCGACCCTGCTGGAGCGCGCCGACACGGCGCTCTACGCCTCCAAGCGCGCGGGCCGGAACCGGGTCACCGCCGCCGACGTCCTCGAACAGGCCGCCTGAGCCCTTGGCGGCCCGGCGAAACCGGGCATAGTCCGGTAATGCGCAGTTTCGCCTTCGCGATCGCCTACTGGTCGCTGTCCATCCTCTACACCCTGGCGGCCTGCGTGGCCGCCCTGGCGCCGGGCCGCAAGGCCACCGGCTGGATCATCCGCCGCTATGTCCGGCGCATGGTGCAGGCCATGCGCGTGCTGGCGGGCATCCGCATCCAGTATCGGGGCGAGGACCGCCTGCCGATGGGCGCCTTCATCATCGCGTCGAAGCACCAGAGCTGGGGCGACGGCTTCGCCACCTACGACCGGTTCCATGACCTCGCCTTCGTCACCGGCGACCATCTGGAGAAGTTTCCGCTGCTGGGCACGGTCCTGCGCAAGCTGGGGGCCATCGTGGTGAACAACTGCGGCGGTCGCGCCGCCCGCGAGGCCCTGAAGCACCGCGCCGCCGACGCCCATGCCGAGGGCCGCAAGATCCTCATCTACCCCGAGGGCAATCTGGCCAGGGTCGGCGAGAAATTCCGTTATCGCTCGGGCGTCTGGCACATGTACCGCGACTTCAACATGCCGGTCGTGCCGCTGGCCACCAACCTCGGCCTGTTCTGGCCGCAGGAAGCCTTCGAGAAGCACCCCGGCACCGCCACGCTGGAGTTCCTCGCCCCCATCCCCGTCGGCCTGCCCAAGGACGAGTTCCTCGCCCGCCTCGAAGCCGCCGTCGAAGGCCGGACCGCCGAACTGATCGCCGAGGCCACGGGCAATCCGGTGACGCCCGCCGTGCAGGTGCCGACGCCGGATGAGGTGCGGAAAGCTGAAGCGAGGGGCTAGGTTCCAGGTTTCAGGTCCAAGGGGCACGCCCCCTGACACCTGAAACCTAGCACCTGAAACCTAGGCAGCCGGAATCACCGCCCCCTCATACCGCTGGGCGATGAAGTCCTTGACCGGCTGGCTGCGCAGGGCGCGGGCCAGCGCCTGGACGCGCGGGTCGTTCTGGTTATCCGGACGCGCCACCAGATAGTTGATGTAGGGGCTGTCGGCGCCTTCCAGCGTCAGGGCGTCGGTGCGCGGCTTCAGGCCGGCGTCGAGGGCGTAGTTGGTGTTGATCACCGCCCCGTCCACCTGCGGCAGGATGCGCGGGATGGTGGCCGCCTCGACTTCGCGGAAGACGAAGCCCTTCGGGTTGCCGGTGATGTCACGCACCGTCTGCAGCGGGTTCTGCCCGTCGCGCAGGGTGATCAGCCCCGCAGCCTGCAGCAGCAGCAACGAACGCCCGGTGTTGGACGCATCGTTCGGCAGCACGATCTGCGCCCCGTTCGGCAGGGCCGCCAGCGCCGTATGCTTCCTCGAATACAGGCCCAGCGGCTCGACGTGCACGCCCGCCACCGTGATCAGGCCGGTGCCGCGCGCGGCGTTGAACTCGTCCAGATAGGGCTTGGTCTGGAAATAGTTCACGTCCAGCCGGCGCTCGGCCAGTTGGGTGTTCGGCTGGACGTAGTCGTTGAACACCTTGATCTCGATCGGCACGCCCTCGGCGGCGAGGATCGGCTTCACGACCTCCAGGATCTCGGCGTGCGGCACGGCGGTCGCGCCGACGATCAGGGCGCCGCCCTCCCCGGCCTTCTCACCACCCGCGCCACAGGCAGCGAGCGTCAGGACGGCGGCGGCGGAGAGCAGGAGCGAACGACGGATCATGAGCTTGCCTTTCGGGGGAGCGATCAGCGGTGGGAGACGGCGGTGACCAGACGGTCGCCGATCATCTGAAGGATTTGAACCAGCACCAGCAGCAGGACGACGGTCACGACCATGACGTCCGTCTGGAAGCGCTGATAGCCGAAACGCACGGCCAGGTCGCCCAGACCACCGGCCCCGACGACGCCGGCCATGGCCGTGTAGCTGACAAGGGCGATGGCGGTGACCGTGGCCCCGGCGATGACGCCCGGCAGGGCCTCGGGCAGCAGGGCGCGGGTGACGATCTGGAAGGTCGAGCCGCCCATCGCCTGCGTCGCCTCGACCACGCCCTTGTCCACCTCGCGCAGGGCCGTCTCGACCAGTCGCGCATAGAAGGGCGCCGCGCCGACGACCAGCGGCGGGATGGCGCCGGCCACGCCCAGCGACGTCCCGACCAGCAGCACCGTCACCGGCAGCATGACGATCAGCAGGATGATGAAGGGCACCGAGCGCAGAACATTGACCACGAAGGACAGCACGGCGTTCAGCACCGGGTTGGCGGCCAGCCGCCCCTTGCCCGACAGGTACAGCAGCACGCCCAGCGGCACGCCCAGCACCACCGTCAGCACCAGCGACCCGCCCAGCATCAGCAGGGTGTCCAGCGAGGCGCGGGCGATCTCGGCCCAGTCCACATTGTCGAACATCAGACCGCCTCCACCCGCACGCCACGCGTGGTCAGTTGCGCCACAGCGGCCTCAGCGTCGCCGCCGGTGAAGGCCACGGTCAGTTGGCCATAAGGCTCGCCCCGGATCCGGCTGATGCGGCCCGACAGGATCGAATAGTCCACCCCCACCGACCGCGCGACGCGGCTCAGCTCGGGCTCATAGGTCGCGGCGCCGCGGAAGGTCAGCTTGGCCAGCTTCGCGCCCGCCGGCACCACCGAGGCGTCGAACGTCTCCTCACCCTCGGCCAGCATGGCCTGGGTCACCGGATGTTGCGGATGCAGGAAGACGTCAGCCGTCGCGCCTTGCTCGACGATCTTGCCGTCCTTCAGCACCGCCACGCGGTCGCAAACCCGGCGCACCACCTCCATCTGGTGGGTGATCAGCACGATGGTCAGACCCAGCTCGCGGTTCAGCTGATCCAGCAGGGTCAGGATGTCCTCGGTCGTCTCCGGGTCGAGCGCGCTGGTCGCCTCGTCGCACAGCAGGACCGAAGGCCCGCAGGCCAGCGCCCGCGCGATGCCCACCCGCTGCTTCTGCCCGCCCGACAGCTGGGCCGGATGCTTGTTCGCATGCTCCGACAGGCCCAGCCGCTCCAGCAGCTCGGCCACGCGCGTTTTCACCTCGGCCTCGGGCCGTCCTTCCAGCCGCAGCGGGAAGGCCACGTTGTCGAAGATGGTCTTGGCGTTCAGCAAGTTGAAATGCTGGAAGATCATGCCGATCCGGCGACGCGCGGCGCGCAGCTCGGTCGGGTTCAGGGCGGTGATCTCCTGCCCGTCCACGAACACCTTGCCGGCGTCCGGCGTCTCCAGACGGTTGATGGTGCGGATCAGGGTCGACTTCCCCGCGCCCGAGCGACCGACCACGCCGAAGACCTCGCCCTTTGCAACGTGCAGGTCCGCGCTGTCCAGCGCCACGCGCTCGCCCGCCACGCTGCGATAGCGCCGGGTCACCCCCTCAAGGCGGATCATGTCAGTCGGCCTTCAGGGGAACGATGGTGACGCTCTCGCCACAACCGCAGGCGTCGGTCTCGTTGGGGTTCCGGAAGACGAATTTCGAGGCCAGCTTGGTCGTCTCGAAATCGATCTGGGTGCCGATCAGATACAGCACCGCCTTGCCGTCGATGACCACGGTGGCGCCCTTGTCGGTCACCACCTCGTCCAGCGGACCGACCTCCTCGGCGAAGCCGAAGGTGTATTCCTGTCCGGCGCAGCCGCCGTTCTTGATCCCGACCTTCAGGCCCTTCACCGGCTTGTCGGCGGTCAGTTCGATCACGCGCGCGGCGGCGGCGTCCGTCAGGGTGACGATCGCGGGGCGCGGGCGGCGCGGACGGGCGGTGGTCTGAAGTTCGCTCATGGCCGGGCCTCAGAACATGTTGAGCGCGAGCTTGGCCTCGTCGCTCATCTTGGAGGGATCCCACGGCGGGTCGAACACGATCTCGGCGCGGGCCGAGCGGATGCCCTCGACCTTCATCACCGCCTGCTCGACCCAGATCGGCATTTCGCCGGCCACCGGGCAGCCCGGCGCGGTCAGGGTCATCTCGACCGCCACATCCCGCTCGTCGGACAGATCGACCTTGTAGATCAGGCCCAGCTCATAGATGTCGACCGGGATTTCCGGGTCGTACACCGACTTCAGCGCCTCGATGATGCCGTCGGTCAGGTGATCCAGCTCCTGCTGGCTGATCTTGCCGGACTCGACCGCAGCCGCACGGCCGCCGTCGTCCTCGACGGCAGGAGCTTCAGCAGGGGTTGTCTGGTCGGTCATGCAAAGAACTCACGGGCCTTGATGAGGGCGTCGGCGAAGGCGTCCGCGTCCTCGGTCGTATTATATAGGGCGAAGCTGGCCCGTGCGCTCGACGTCAGGCCAAATCGTTTGGCCAGCGGCTCGGCGCAGTGCAGTCCGGCCCGCACGGCGACGCCGTAACGGTCCATCACCTGCGCGATGTCATGGGCGTGGGCGCCCTCGACGGTGAAGGTCAGGATCGCGCCCTTCCCTTCCGCCTCGCCGATCACCTTCAGCCAGTTCACGCCGTCCAGCCGCGCGCGAGCGTGCTCGTAGAGAGCCCGCTCATGGGCGTCGATGGCGGCGCGGTCGTACTGGTTCAGCCATTCGATGGCCGCGCCCAGACCGATCGCCTCCAGGATCGGCGGCGTGCCCGCCTCGAACCGGTGCGGCGGCTTCGCGTATGTGACCCGATCAAGCTCCACCGTCTCGATCATCTCGCCCCCGCCCTGATAGGGCGGCAGGGCCTCCAGTGCAGCGGTCGTGCCGTACAGGGCGCCGATACCGGTCGGGCCGTACAGCTTGTGCCCGGTGAAGGCATAGAAGTCGCAGCCGATGGCCTGCACGTCCGGCAGGCCGTGCACCGCCCCCTGAC
>JAVHYH010000176.1:6302-6813 GCA_031119155.1 Brevundimonas sp. | reverse complement strand
TGCGCAGCATCTCCGGGCCGTAGGCGTCATAGCGGCCGCTCTCGCGCCACAGGTCCGCCAGTTGCAGCGTCGGCATCAGCAGTTCGACCGCGCCCGCCTTGACCTGCTCCTCACGGACGATCTGCTCGATCTTGCGCAGCACCCGCAGGCCCAGCGGCAGCCAGGCGTAGATGCCCGCCGCTTCCTGTTTGATCAGGCCGGCGCGCAGCATCAGCTGGTGGGAAACGATCTGGGCGTCCGAAGGCGCCTCTTTCAGCGTGGGCAGGAAGTAGCGCGACAGGCGCATGGTCGGGAATCCGGAAGAACAGGCGTGGGAGTGGCAGGTGTAGCCGGGACGAAGGGGCGAAAGCTAGGCGGTGGGTAAGGGATTGGGGACTAGGGATTAGGGATTAGGGGCGCGGAGACGCGCAAACGCCTGATCACAGGCTCAGAAATCCTAATCCCTAATCCCTGTTCCCTAATCCCTACGGATGCGGCAGGCCGATGCCGTAGCGCGCCGACAGGTAGGGGA
>JAVHYH010000176.1:0-6292 GCA_031119155.1 Brevundimonas sp. | reverse complement strand
CGCTGGTTTCGGCGTCGGGCCAGTCGAAGGTTCCGTCCAGCACCAGCAGCGGGCAGCTCTGATGGTCCTCGCCGACCTCGGCGATGACCGGCGGGCGCGGGCGCGGATGGTCGAGATAGGTGATCAGGAGCTGGTCGCGCAGGGCCGGATAGAAGGACAGGACGCCCTCGACGAAGGCGCCCGGCGGGCAGAACCACGGGCCGCCGGCGTCGTCATGCCAGTCGGGGTTCAGAAGGTAGAGGCGGTCGGTCATGGGGCGGCTCCTAGACCGGCGGGGCCATCGGCGGCAGGGGCATCCAGCCGATGAAGACCAGCACCATGATGAAGGCCCAGACGATGGCCGCGACCCAGGTGGTGGTGATGAATTTCTTCTTCAGTTGCGGGTTCTCCGGCGCACCCCACTGGGCGCCGTCGGTCGGGCGCTCCTGGCCCTGCTGGTTCATGCCGATCGGCAGGACGGCGAACAGCACCGTCCACCAGACGACGATGTAGATGGCGATCATGGTCAGCGGACCAATGGGCATCACAGAACTCCGGGCCGAAAGCAGGCTGGGTCGGGTGTAGCGGGTGTCGCGGTTCGGGAGAAGGCGCAGGCGCGTCACAGCGACAGGTTGGCGAAAGACCCGTTCGCGAAATCACGAACAAACTCCCGAAATCACGTCAGCGGCGCGGCGTGTGACCTGCGGGCCAGCCATCCTGCGTGCGGTTCGTCGGAGCCGGGCGCTGTCTTTTCCCGACCGACGGACCGTCTGATGCCAGTTCAAAGATCGAGCGCCGAATGTTTGGTTCCCCCTCCCCCTGTCGTCCGCCCCCGTCGGGCGCCCAGAAAAGACACATTGGAATCGCGTATAACGGGCCTGCCGAGGTTCGACCGGGGAAGGCCGCCCATGACGACAGACAGCGCCGTCCGCGCCCAGGCGGGGTCGCCCGCGACCCTGTTCGGCATCGGAGAGGCGACGCTGCGACGTCTGGCGGTGCGGGGCGCGCTGGCCCTGGCCTTCGGGGTGGCGCTGGCCCTGCTGGAGCCCTTTGGGCTGGGCGAGGATCAACTGCTGTTCCGGCTGGGCTTCTGGACCGCGATGATGGCGGTCTGGTTCATCCTGTTCAGCGCGATCGATCTGGCGGCGCAGATGACGCCGCTGGAGCGTCTGCATCCGCTCGGGCGCTTCCTGCTGGTCTCGGCGCTGGCCGCGGGGCCGATGGTGGTGATCAGCCAGTCGGCGACCGACGAGGGCTTCGTCCTGACGGACCTGCTGGAGATCGTGGAGGGGCTGGGTCAGGTCCTGCTGATCGCCGGCGCGTTCGAGGGACTGACGGCGCTGATCTTCGCCCAGTGGTTCGCCCCGGGGGCGCAGGATCGCGGGCCGACGCCCGCCGCAGGCCCCGAGATTACCGAGGACGGCCTGCCGCCGCTGGTGCAGAAGCTGCCGTTCGCGATGCGCGGGGCGGTCGTCTGCCTGCAGATGGAGGACCACTATGTGCGGGTCCACACGACGCGCGGATCGGCGCTGGTGCTGATGCGGCTGTCGGACGCCATCGGCGAGCTTCAGGGCACGCCGGGTTTGCAGGTCCATCGCTCGTGGTGGGTGGCCGAGGCCGCCGTGCGCGGGGTCGACCGGTCCGCGCGGGCGGTGCGGGTCCATCTGAGCAACGGCGTCATCGCGCCGGTGTCGCGGCCCTATGTGCAGGCCCTGCTGGCCGTCGCGGGCGGCTGATCCCGTCTGATCCCTGAGCGGTCCACGCCGCTCCGTCTTCTCCTTCTCCCTCCTCCCCTTCCCGGCCGGGCCGAGCGCCCGATCGCGCGCGCCTGCGCGCCTGTTCCAAGGACATCCCGATGTACGCCCACCTGCCCGACCTGCGCGCCGTCCAGCGCCGCCGAAAGTATGTCGTCGCCGCCTGTCTGATCCCGCTGCTGGGGCTGGTCGGGGCCACCGGCTCATCATGGGCCGCGGAGGCCACGGTTCGCGAGATCATCGAGGGTGTCGGCCTGCTGATGATCGGCGTGGCCATCGTCGGGCGGGCCTGGTGCTCGCTCTATATCGGCGGCCGCAAGACCCACGAACTGGTGCAGGACGGCCCCTACGCCCTGACGCGAAACCCGCTGTATGTGTTCAGTTTCGTCGGCGCCTTCGGCGTCGGGGCGCAGACCGGGAGCCTGACGCTGGCGGTCGTGTTCACCGTTGCGGCCATTGCGGTCTTCCTGCCGGTGATCCGCCGCGAGGAGGCGTTTCTCGCATCCGCCTTTCCGGACAGTTTCCCAGCCTATGTCCAGCGCACGCCCAGGCTGATGCCCGACTTCCGCCTGTGGCGGCCCAGCGAGGCGCTGGTAGTGCATCCCGCCTTCTTCCTGCGGACCCTGGCCGACGGTCTGCCCTTCCTGCTGGCCTGGCCGTTGTTCGAACTGGTCGCCCACTGGCAGGACAGCGGACTGGCGCCGCTGCTGCGCCTGCCCTGAATACGAAAAGGGCGTCGCTGCCGAAGCCGCGACGCCCTGCCTCTTTCGTCTGTCGGACCGGCCTTACTGGAACGGGAAGGGATCCGTCGGGGTCGGCTGCGTCGGAACGGGCATGCGCGGCAGCGGCTCGTCGCTATTGGCGGCGTTCAGCAGGAAGGTCGCCATGATGATGGCGGCCTGACGCAGATCCTCGGCGCGCATGTGATCGTAGGTGTCGATCGAGGTGTGGTGCAGGCGGGCGCCGTAGTCGAGCGGATCCTGGATGAACTGGAAGCCCGGCACGCCGACGGTCTGCATATAGACGTGGTCGGTCGCGCCCGAGGTGCGCATCGACACCGTCTCGGCGCCCATGGCGTGGAACGGCTCCAGCCACTGCTGGAAGATCGGGGCGGCGGCGACATTGCCCTCGGCGTTGATGCCGCGGATCTTGCCCGAGCCGTTGTCCAGGTTGAAGTAGGCGACCAGATCGCCGTGGCCTGCGCGGGGCTGGATCGGCCAGCGCTGACGCCAGGTGCGGTTGTTCGGCAGGGCGTCCAGCGTCGCGTCGCCGAGCGGGGCGCGGGTGGCCAGATATTTGTCGACATAGGCCAGCGAGCCCCACAGCCCCTGCTCTTCCCCGTTCCACAGGGCGAAGCGGATGGTGCGCTTGGGCCGGACGTTCAGGGCGCGCAGGATGCGGGCGGCCTCCATGACCACGGCGCTGCCGGCGGCGTTGTCGACCGCGCCGTCGGCGGCGGCCCAGCTGTCCAGGTGGGCGCCGGCCATGACGTATTCGCCCGAGCGGCTGGTTCCCGGGATGTCGGCCAGGATGTTGTAGGCGTTGGTGTCCTCTTCATGGAACTGGACCTCGCTCATCAGCTCCAGCGAGGGCTTGGCGTCCTCGGTCAGGGCCAGACGGGCCAGGCGCCGATAGTCCTCGGCGGCCAGTTCCATGCCAGGGGTCCGGCGCTGGTCGTCCATGCGGTAGCCGGTGCCGTTGCCGTGCAGCAGGCCGCCGTCACGCTGGGACATGCGGACCCAGGCCAGGGCGCCCTCTTCCTGCAGGAAGGCGTCGAGCTGGCGGGCGAAGTCGGGGCCGCGCAGGCTGTCGGTCGACGGCGCCGCGTGGTTCGGCATGTTGTAGATGTCGCGCTCGGCCAGCTCCTCGGCGGTCCAGCGGCGGAACGGCGCCTCGGTCTGCTCCGACCCGGCGTTGGGGCGCGAAACCAGCACGATCTTGCCGGACAGCTTGCCACGCCAGCGGGCGAAGTCGCCGGGGGTGCTCATCGGGGCGACGATGACCTCGCCCGAGATCACGCCGTTGGTGGATGGAGTCCAGGCGATGGGGATGGCGCGCAGGTCCAGCGGACGCGGCGCGGTCATGCGGGCGCTGGAGCGAACGACCGACCATCCGCGACCGAAGTCGAACGGATCGGCGCGGACGTTGCTGAGGCCCATGTCGCGGAACTGCTGGGCGGTCCAGGCCTCTGCCTGTCGCATCTGGGGCGAGTTGGTCATGCGGCCGCCGATGCGGTCGGTCAGATAGGCCGCCGTCTGCATCACCTCGCTGTGGTTCAGGCCCTGATCGATGATGCCGTTGACGGCGACAAGATCCGGCGACTGGGCAGCCGCCGAGGTGGCGAACGGAACGGCCGTCAGCGCAATGGCGGTGGCGGACAACAAGGCGGCAAGACGCATGGCGGATCCCCTGAATCACTGAACGGCGGCGATAAGACTGCAAGCCTCGCCGCGTTGCAAAGGAAGATCGTCCGGAGCGGTCAGTCGGCGGCGGCGTCCGGGTCGATCGCGTCCTCGACCAGCTTGCGCCAGACCGGGTCGGTGTCATCGACGAGGTCGCAGTCCTCCATCAGGGCCACCGCCGCGCCGCCGTCCGGCAGGATCAGGCCCAGCACGTCCATCTCGTCGCCCTCGGGGCCGATGTGGCTTTCGGCCTGCACGGCGACAGCGGCCTGTTCGCCACCCTCCTCCCACCAGATCACCGGCTGGGGCAGATCCATGTCGATCAGGCGCGGATCGGCGGTGTCGTCCAGGGCGAAGACGGCGACCCTGGCCTGCACGTCGTCGAGCGTGGCGATGCGGTCCTTGAAGGGCGTCAGGCGCGACCAGTCATCGGCGTCATAGCCGCCGCCGTCCTCGCCGAAGTCCGGAGTGTCGTCGCGTTCGGTCATTGGGGCTCCTCCCCGCGAAGCGGGAATCATCTTCCGTATGAGAGGAGGTTCATCACAACGGACACAACGAATTCACAACGGGCACGGCGGGAGCGAGCGTGACGCAGCCGCCGCTGTGTTCGTTGTGGCCTCTGGTGTCCGCTGTGATGAACCCTCTGGCGTGATTGCGCTTGGCGCCAACGAAAAGGCCGGCGCCCTTGCGAGCGCCGGCCTTCATTTCAGTCCCGAGGGACGGTCGGTCTTACTGACCGCCCATCATCGAGGCGACTTCCGAAGCGAAGTCCGGGCCTTCGACCTTCTCGACGCCTTCACCCAGCGCCAGACGGACGAAGCCGGCCAGGTGCAGGTTGGAGGAGCCCAGTTCCTTGGCCGAGTTGGCGACCAGCTGCTCGATGGTCACGTCCGGGTCCATGACGAACGGCTGCTTCGACAGCACAACGTCCTTCTGGAACTTGTTGATCTGACCTTCCACGATCTTCTCGATCATGTTTTCCGGGCGGCCTTCTTCCTTGGCCTTTTCGATCAGAACGGCGCGTTCCTTCTCGATGGCGGCCGGGTCCAGGTCGTCGGTGTTCAGCGACAGCGGCGCCGTGGCGGCGACGTGCATGGCGATCTTGCGGCCCAGCTCGCGCAGGGTCGCCTTGTCGCCTTCGCCGCTCAGGGCGACCAGCACGCCGATGCGGCCGACGCCCGGCGAGACGGCGTTGTGGACGTAGGTCGAAACCACGCCCTCTTCGACCGACAGGCGGGCGGCGCGACGCAGCTGCATGTTCTCGCCGATGGTGGCGATCATGTTGGTCACTTCGTCCTGGACGGTCTTGCCCGACTCCAGTTCAGCGCCGTGCAGGGCTTCGACCGTGTGGTGCTCCAGGCCCAGCTGGGCGAACGACTTGGCGGCGTTCTGGAACAGCTCGTTGCGGGCGACGAAGTCGGTTTCCGCGTTGAACTCGATGGCCGAGGCGACCTCGCCCTTGCCTTCCGGACGGGCGGCGACGGCGACCAGGCCTTCAGCGGCGACGCGGTCGGCCTTCTTGGCGGCCTTGGACAGGCCCTTGGCGCGCAGCCAGTCGATCGCGGCTTCGATGTTGCCGTCGTTCTCTTGCAGGGCCTTCTTGCAGTCCATCATGCCGACGCCCGAACGCTCGCGCAGTTCCTTGACGAGGGCGGCAGTGATCTCGGCCATGAGAATTCTCCTTGGGTCTTTGTATGCGGTAACGGCCGGGGGATTACCCCGGCCGTGTGTCAGTTCGACAAGCGGCCTTCATCGGAAGGCCGCGGAACGGTCTCAGACCGCGGCCTTGTCTTCGTCGGCAGCCGGTTCAGCGGCGGCTTCCAGCTCGGCGGCGACAGCTTCCGTGCCGGCCGGGGCGGCCTCAGCGGCGACCGGGGCCGAAGCCTCGCGCAGCATGGGCTCTTCCGGGTTCACGGCGGCGCCGAGGTCGACACCAGCAGCGCCGGCGCCGGCGGCCAGGCCGTCCAGGACGGCGTCAGCGATCAGGTCGCAGTAGGTCTGGATGGCGCGGGCGGCGTCGTCGTTGCCCGGGACCGGATAGGTGATGCCGTCCGGATCCGAGTTGGTGTCCAGGATCGCGATGATCGGGATGTTCAGCTTGCGGGCTTCCTGGATCGCGATCGCTTCCTTGTTGGTGTCGATCACGAACATGATGTC
>JAVHYH010000175.1 GCA_031119155.1 Brevundimonas sp. | reverse complement strand
CGCCAAGACGGCGCGGGACCGGGTGATGATCGAGCTGGACGGCCTCTACCCGGCCTACGGCTTCGCCCGGCATAAGGGCTATAACGCGCCGGTCCATTCCGAGGCGCTGAAGCTGCACGGCCCCTGCCCCGAGCATCGTCGAACCTGGGGACCGGTGAAGGCCTTGCTGGAACGCTAGATCTGCAGGGCGCCGCCCAGCAGCACGCCCATCAGGGCCGCGACGACACCGCCGCCGACCACGACCGCCCAGCCGGGAATGGCCCGCGCCATCTCGGTGAAGGTGGGCTCGGGCGCCGGGGCCGCATCATTGGCCGGGCGGCTTTCGAACCTCTGGCTTGAGGGCGCCTTCCAGGCCACGACGCCGAACGCATCGGCGGCCCGGTCATAGGCGCGGACGCCTTCCATGCGGCGCGAGGGGGTCATGTGCATCGTGTCCATGACCGACTGAACGGTCGCGGACTCAAGCCGTTCCCTGATCAGGCGGCGTCGGCCAGATCGATCCGCCGCTCTCCGACCACGAACAGATATTCGACGTTCCGTAGCCGACCGACCGCCCCGACCTTCTCGCCCTTGGGGTTATGGATGCCGATGCGGGCGCCGACGTAGCGGGGCCGGGCGATCTCGATGACCTGCACCTCGCCCCGCGCCGACAGCATGGCCACCAGCTGATCCCGGCTCAGATAGCCCTCGTCATTGAAGGAGACGACCAGATTGGGCGCCCTCAGCCCGGCGATCACCGTCTCCAGCGCCGGACCGATGCCGGGCCGGCTGTTGAAGGCGCTCTTGCGGGTCTTCACGTCGATCCGCTTGTTCGCCACCCCATAGGTCTCGGGCTTGTCCCACAGGACCAGACTTTCCCAGCAGTGATAGTTCCCGAGATAGGAATGCTGGTTGTAGGGCGGGTCCAGATAGACGAGGTCGGCCTCGATCTCCGGCGCGATCTGCACGGCGTCGGCATGGGTCGCCCTGCACGGTCCGCCCGCCACGCCGGGCAGGATGTCCGGCATCCGCAGGTCCAGCCGCTTCAGCGCCCGCGGGGCCCACGACTTCATATAGGCCATCTGCAGGCCGGCGGTGGAATCCACCTTGTCCGCCGCCTCCATCAGGGCGACCAGGGCGATCGCCTCCAGCTCGGGCTCCAGCGCCATCGCCGCTATCCGCTCGCGCATGGCGTCGATGATCGCGCCGTTGTCGGGATGGAAGAAGCGGGCGTCCTCGCAGAAGGCCCGGGTGAACCACCCCGCCTCGGGCTTCACGGCACGCAGTTCTGTCAGCACCGCCTCGGCCCGCTCCAGCCAGCGTTCGCGATCGGCCTGCACATAGCCGACCGCCAGCGTGTGGGCGTAGGCGTTGTGATCGTTCGACCAGACCCGGAAGCCCTGCCCCTTCAGCGCATGGCCCACGCGGGCCGAACCGGAGAACAGGTCACAGACCGTCCCGCCCTGCGGCAGCAAGGCGCCCACGGTCGCCGACACCTGACCCAGCAGGGCGCGCTTGGAGCCGATATACTTGATCAAGTCGGCTCCCTTCCTCCCTCGCTCGAGGGATCAGGCGCGCCCCTTGCCGCCCTTCTTCGCCGGAGCATGGGCCAGACGGAGCAGATTCGCAGCCCCCGGCGCGCCGAAGGGCGTTCCCGCGAGGATCAGGATGCGCTGGCCGGGCTCGGCGAGGCCATAGGCCATGGCGCTGTTGACCGCATCCTCGGTGACGTCCTCGAGCGAGGCCGGCTCCTTGCCCAGCCGGGTTTCCAGCCCCCAGACCAGCGCCAGACGGCGGGCCGTGTCCGGATTGGGCGTCAGGGCCAGCACCGGCTGCAGCGGCCGCTCGCGGGCCATGCGCCGGGCGGTGCCGCCCAGGGTGGTGAAGACGACGATGCAGGCCGTCGACTGCGCCTCGGCCGCCTTGCGGGCGGCGGCGACGAGGGCGTCGGCGTCAAAATCGTGCATGCCGGCGTGTTCGGCGTCCATCAGGCTGGGCCACAGGGGATCACCCTCGACCCGCTCGATGATCCGGCTCATCACCGAAACCGCCTCCAGCGGATACTGGCCCGAGGCGGTCTCGGCCGACAGCATCAGGGCGTCGGCGCCCTCATAGGCGGCGTTGGCGACGTCCGAGGCCTCGGCCCGGGTCGGCGCCGGGGCGCTGGTCATCGATTCCAGCATCTGGGTGGCGACGATCACCGGCACGCCGCGATCGCGGGCGGCGCGGATGATCTGCTTCTGGGCCACCGGCACCTCTTCGGGCTCAAGCTCCACGCCCAGATCGCCGCGCGCGACCATGACGCCGTCGCAGTAGTCCAGAATGCTGTCCAGCTGGGCCAGCGCCTGCGGCTTCTCGATCTTGGCCAGACAGGCGGCCTTGCCCTTCACCAGTTGCTTCAGCTCGGCCATGTCCTCGGCGGTCTGGACGAAGCTCAGCGCCACCCAGTCCACGCCGATGCGCAGGGCGAAGGCCAGATCCTCGCGATCCTTGGGCGTCAGGGCCGAGACCGGCACCACCGCCTCCGGCACGGCGACGCCCTTGCGGTCCGACAGCTTGGTCCCGCTCTCGACCGTCACATCAGCCCACTCGTCCGTCCGCTCGCCGACGCGCAGCCGCACCCGGCCGTCGTCCAGCAGCAGCAGCATGCCGGTGCGCAGGGCCTTGAAGATCTCCGGGTGGGGCATCTGCACCCGCGTCTCGTCGCCCGGGGTCGGGTCGAGGTCGAACCGCATCCTGTGCCCGGGACCGACGTCGATCTCGACATTGGCGAAGCGGCCGAGACGCAGCTTGGGCCCCTGCAGGTCGGCCAGGACGCCCAGAGGCCGCTTCAGCGCCATCTCAGCGCCGCGGACCGCCTTCAGGGCGGCGGCGTGATCCTCATGCGAGCCGTGGCTGAAGTTCAGACGGAAGACATCCACCCCCGCCTGGGCGAGCGCCTTTACCGTCCCCGGCGCCCGGCTGGCGGGTCCAAGGGTCGCGACAATGCGGGCGCGCCGGGCTCTGTTCATCGGGTGGCTCTGGTCTTCTTACGAGTGCGAGCCCCTTGTGCCTGTGAAACGTCAAACGGGTAAGGCCGCTCCGGTTCCCGGAAACACGAAGTTATGGACGCCCCCTCAGCCCGCCGGGCAGGTCGAACCGCCCGGCGCCTGCAGGTCGATGCAGCGGCCGTCCAGATCCGCCGGAGTCTGCACCCCGATGATCGGCGCCAGGGTCGGGGCGATGTCGATGGTGCGGATGGGCAGGAAACGCTCCTGCCCCTGCGCGCCCGGCCACCAGAAGATGATCGGCACGCGGCGGTCATAGTCCCACGGCGTGCCGTGGCCCGAGATGGTACGTCCGACGCGCCCGCCCATGACCACATTCTCCTTCAGCGCGGTGATGATGTCCGGCGACCGCTGCGCCACCGCCGACAGGCGCATGCGCTGGCGCACCGTCATCAGGTCCGGCGTCAGGTCGGCGGGCGGCAGGGCCTCGGCCAGCAGCACGTCGCGGCTCTCGGCGAAGGCGATGTCGGGATTAGCGCGCAGCAGTGGCAGGGCGGCGTTCAGGATGCGGCTGCGCAGGGGCTCCGGCAGACCCTTCTGTTCGGCGTCCCCCACCATCACGCCGCTGCCGCCCAGCGACAGCGGGCCGTAGTTCAGACCGAACTGGGCCTGCAGCGTCTCATTGATCCGCGCCATGGCGGCGGCGTCGCCCCGATGGGCGTGCGGATAGCCACGAACGGCCAGCCGCTCCACGAAGTCCGAACCGCCGTGGTCGGCGGTCAGCACCACGATGGCGCCTTGCGGCAGGCGCTCGAGGAACCGGCCCAGCGCGAGGTCGAGACGGTACATCTGCTCGCACATCTCCGGCCCCTGGGTGCCGAAGGTGTGGCCGATACGGTCAGTGCCCGACAGGCTGACGCCCAGCATGTCCACCACGCCGCGACGGCCCAGTTGCTGCGTCTCCAGCAGCTCGGTCGCGGCCTCCAGCGTCAGTTCGTCGAGGAAGGGCGAGGTGTCGATCTCGAAGCGTTGCGGCGGCAGGCTCGACTTGAAGGTCTGGCCATTGATGCGCCACTCGCCATCCAGGTTGCGGCAGGCGTCGCGGGTATAAGTCCAGGTCGGCGGCGTGGCGCGCAGGCGTTCGGCGATCCGGCTGTTCAGGGCCGCCACCGGCTGCAGCCGCGCCTCCGCCGTCTGGCCGGGCTCGACATAGGTCGTGAAGCCGAAGCCCACCGTGTACCAGTAGGCCCCGTCGCCCTCATGGCCGTTCAGATTGATCGCACCGCGATCCTTGCCGGAGACGGCGAAGACCCGGCTCTGCGGGCTGGCGGCCTTCAGCCAGTCGGCCAGGGTCGTCGCCTCAAGCTGCTCGGTGCCGACCACGCCGTTGTCGGTCGTGTCGTCGCCGTGGGCCAGATGGTTCACCGGCGAGAACAGGCAATAGACCTCCTTGCCCGTCGCCGGATCGACCCAGTCATTGGCCGGAATGCCAGTGCGCGTCGGGTTCATGCCGGTCAGGACGGTGGAGTGCCCCGGGCAGGTCTCGGTCAGGCCGTGCTGCTGGAAACCGTTGGCGTGCACCCGTCCCTGCTGCGCCAGCGTCGCCAGACCGCCGGTGAAGTCGTCGCGATACTGGTTGAACAGATTGGCGCTGAACTGGTCGATGACCAGCGTCACCACCAGCGTCGGACGGGTGGTCGATTCCGTGACCGGAGCCGGCGTCTGCGCCTGGACCTGAGCCGGGGCCTGGGCCGCCGGGGTCCAGCCCTGGACGGCGCCGCACCCGGCGAGGGTCAGAAGCGCGGCGGCGGCGGCGAAGGTGGTGCGGACTCGGGTCACTGAAACGTCTCCTGCGGTCACAGCCGCCTAGCGCTCCAGCGCGACAGCCCTGCGACAGGCGCGGACAGCTACGCTCCCCCCTCCGTCGAGGCCACCCCTTCTGGCGGAATTATCCCGCGCTGTAGCTGGTCTTGATCTGGGTGAAGAACTCCGCCGCCGCGAAGCCCTGCTCGCGCGCGCCATAGCTGGACGACTTCGTCCCGCCGAACGGCACATGATAGTCGACCCCTGCGGTCGGCAGATTGACCATGGTCATCCCGGCCTTCGCCCGGCGCTGGAAGTCGCGGGCGTGCTTCAGGCTGCTGGTGACGATGCCCGCCGACAGGCCGAACTCGACGCCGTTGGCGATCTCCAGCGCCTCTTCGTAGCTCTTCACCCGAATGGTCGAGGCGACAGGGCCGAAGACCTCCTCGTTGTTGATCCGCATGTCGGCGGCGGTGTCGGCGATCAGGGTCGGCTGGACGTACCAGCCGGGCTTGTCCAGCTTCAGGCGGTCACCGCCGGTGACGATGCGGGCGCCCTCGCCGCGCGCGACCTCGACATAGGTGTAGGAGGTCTCCATCTGGGCCTCGCTGACCGCCGGGCCCATCTGGCTGTTGGGGTCCAGCGCGTCGCCGACGCGCAGGGCTGCGACCTTCTCGGCCAGCAGGGCGACGAATTTGTCGTGGATGCCGTCCTGCACGATCAGACGACTGGAGGCCGTGCAGCGCTGGCCGGTGGCGAAGAAGGAGCCGTCCAGCGCGATGTTCACCGCCCGCTCCAGATCGGCGTCGTCCAGAACGATCAGCGGGTTCTTGCCGCCCATCTCCAGCTGGATGCGGGCCTGACGCTTGACCGCGCCCGCCGCCACGCCGGCGCCGACGCCCTGCGAGCCGGTGAAGGAGACACCGACGACATCCTTGTGATCGACAATGGCCTGACCGACGCCGCCACGACCGATCACCATGTTCATCACGCCCTTGGGCAGACCCGCCTCATGCAGGATGGCGACCAGCGCCTCGGCCGTGGCCGGGGTCGGACCGGCGGGCTTCAGCACCACCGTATTGCCGAACGCCAGCGCAGGCGCGGCCTTCCACGCCGGAATGGCGATGGGGAAGTTCCACGGGGTGATCAGACCATAGACGCCGACCGGCTGGCGATAGGTCTGGATCTCCACGCCCGGACGGGTCGAGGCCAGGTTCTGGCCGTGCAGGCGCAGGGCCTCGCCGGCGAAATACTTCAGGATGCGAGCGGCGCGGGCGGTCTCGCCGATGCCTTCCGGCAGGGTCTTGCCCTCCTCGCGCGACAGCAGGCGGCCGACCTCCTCCTTGCGCTCCATCAGCAGGGAGCCCGCACGGTCCAGCACGTCGGAACGCGCCTCGGGCGAGGCGTCCGCCCAGGCCGGGAAGGCCGCCTTCGCCGCCGCCACGGCGTCATCGACATCCGACGCCGAGCCATCCGGGGTCCGGGCCACGACCTCGCGCGTGTCCGACGGATTGAGGCTCTCGGCCGGGCGGTCGCCCCCGACACGCTCGCCGTCGATCCAGTGCGAGAGTTCGAGCGTGTCGGTCATGGCAGGCGATCCCGGAGACAGTCAGAAGGCCGGCGACCCTAAAGCGATGCGCGGGCTTTCGCCAATCGTCGGAAGGGGGGTCAGGCCGACAGTTCCTTCCGGACGATCTCCGCGCCGGCGCCCAGAGCCTTCAGCTTGCCGTTGGCCACCCGGCGCGACAGGGGGGCCATGCCGCAGTTGGTGGCGGGATAGAGCTTGTCGGCGTCGACGAACTGAAGCGCCTTCCTCAGCGTGCCGGCGACTTCCTCCGGTGTCTCGATCGTGTTGCTTGCAACGTCGATTGCGCCCACCATCACCTTCTTGCCGCGCAGGAGTTCGATCAGGTCGATCGGCACATGCGAGTTGTGGCATTCGAGCGAGATCATGTCGATGCTGGAGGTCTGCAGCTTGGGGAAGGCCTCCTCGTACTGGCGCCACTCAGACCCCAGGGTCTTCTTCCAGTCAGTGTTGGCCTTGATCCCGTAGCCGTAGCAGATGTGGACGGCGGTCTCGCACTTCAGGCCCTCGG
>JAVHYH010000174.1 GCA_031119155.1 Brevundimonas sp. | reverse complement strand
CGGTATTCGTCCTCGGAGTGGAAGGTGGCGCGGCGCTTCACATGGCGCAGCACCTCGCGCACGCCGTCATCGTCGGCGACCAGCAGGGTGCCGGTCGAGGCGCCCATGAAGACCTTGATCCCGCAGCAGCCCGGCAGGCGCTCCAGATCGCCGAGGAAGCGGGCGTTCTCATGGGTGCCGCCGATGTAGAAGGCGTGGTCGGTCCACATGCGGTCGCGGGCGCGGGCCAGCTTGTCTTCCAGCGTCGCTGGGTCGGTGGTGTTGGGCTCGGTGTTCGGCATCTCGAACACGGCGGTGACCCCGCCCAGAGCGGCGGCGCGCGAGCCGGTCTCCAGATCTTCCTTCCACTCGAGGCCGGGCTCGCGGAAGTGGACCTGGGTGTCGATCACGCCCGGCAGGATCGTCAGGCCCGCGGCGTCGAACACCTCGCCCGCCGAGGCCTGCGACAGGTCGCCGATGAAGGCGATCTTGCCGTCGATGACGCCGACGTCAGCGAAGCCGCGCCCGGCATGATTGGCGACTTCGCCGCCACGAATGATCAGATCATAGGTCATGGGCGCTCTGAATAGTCGCAAACGGTCCGGATGGCAGGGGGCGGGGCGGAAAAAAGCGGGTCTCTTAAGTACGCAAGGGATGAACGGGCGAGACGCGGGAGACTGTCGAAATACACCGTCTATCCCGTCTATCCCGTCTACGTCGTCTATCGGCGTAGGCAGTAGGCAGTAGGCAGTAGGGTAGCAGGCCGGTGCGTCAGATTTGGTCGCATCGCTCCCCCACCCGCACAAACCGGCTGCACAAACGACAAAGGTGGGCGTAAAGGCGCGCCATGTTCGAGTTCGCGCCGGAAATCATCGCCCTGCTGTTCGCCGCGGCGGTGCTGGCCGGGTTCATCGATGCGATCGCGGGCGGCGGCGGCTTGATCACCGTGCCCGCCCTGCTGGCGGCGGGCGTGCCGCCGGTGGCGGCGATCGCCACCAACAAGATCCAGAGCAGTTTCGGCACGGCGGCGGCGACATACACCTTCTGGCGCAAGGGGCGGATCGACTTCGCCCTGCTGAAGTGGCCGCTGATCGCCACGGCGGTCGGGGCGGCGCTGGGCGCCTTCACCGTCACCTTCGTCGATGCGAGCTGGCTGATGGTGTTGCTGCCGATCCTGCTGGCGGGGATCGCGGTCTATTTTCTGGTCGGTCCCAAGGCCAGCGACGAGGATGTCCACGCCCGGCTGACGCCCTTCGCCTTCGGCGCGGTGGCGGGCGGCATCGGCTTCTATGACGGCTTCTTCGGTCCGGGCACGGGCTCGTTCTTCGCCCTGGCGCTGGTGACCCTGCTGGGCATGGGGCTGACGCGGGCGACGGCGCACACCAAGGCGCTGAACCTGGCCAGCAATGTCGTGTCGGTGGCCGTGTTCGCCATCGGCGGCCATGTGCTGTGGCTGGTCGGGCTGATGATGGCCGTGGGTCAGGTGATCGGCGGCTGGCTGGGCTCGCACGCGGCGATGCGGTTCGGGCCGAAGCTGATCCGGCCGCTGCTGGTGGTCATCTGTCTGGCGATGGTGGCCAAGCTGCTGTCCGACCCGGCCAATCCGCTGCGGGTCTGGTTGCTGGGCCTGATCTGAGGCCGGTCAGGCCGCCCGTTCGGCCAGCAGCTTCTTCGCCGCCTTCAGCACCCGGTCGGCGGGCACCTCGTTCATGTGCAGGATGGCCTGGTTGAGGCCCGGATCGATCTTGCGGAACTCGTCCACCGAGCGGGGACCGCGCACGGTGACGCCGCCCCAGGGGCCGCAGACCGTATCGTCCGACGGGCCATAGGCGGCCACCACCGGCGCGCCGGCGGCGACGGCCATCTGGGTCCAGATCGAGTCGCCGCCCAGATAGAGGGCCGCGCGCTCCAGCACCGCCAGCGCCTGCACCGCCGACAGACGGCCCGGCAGTTCGGTGGTGCGGTGACGCGGCATGGCCAGACGGATGTTGTGGCCGGCATCCTTGTCGGCCTCGGTGCCGATGACCACCGCCCTGCCCCCGGCCAGCGGGCCGTCATTGGTCAGGGTCGAGGCCAGGGTCGCATAGCGTTCGGACGGCCATTCGCGGCCCATCCACTCCGCGCCCGGCGCGATGACCAGCAGCGGCGCGCCGTCGTTGGGCAGCAGGGCGTCCACCGAGGCGCGGGTGGCGTCGGAGACGAACAGGCGCGGCGGCGGAACCTCGTCCAGCTGCAGCACGCGGGCGGCCAGCTCGACCTTGTGGAAGCCCGCCTCGTCCTTGCCGCGCACGGCGCGCTTCTGGCGGCTGAGCTTGCCCGAGAAGGTGGTGCCGCGCATGTCGACGACCAGCCCCCATTTGGTCGCCCGGACCTGATTCCACAGGCCGAGCCAGTCGAGACGCTTCTCGCGCTCCAGCACGATCAGCCTGTCGAGGCGCGGGGTGTCGGCGAACAGGGGGGCGCTCGCCGGAGAGCCGACGATGGTGAAGCTGGCCTGCGGCATGGCCTCGACCAGATAGGCGAGGACGCCCGACGACATCACGGCGTCTTCGGCGCCGACTTCGGCGATGTAGAGAATGGGGAAACGGCCCGCCATGTCGCGTTTGTACAGGGATTCTCGTCACGTCATCGGGACATCGGCGTGTGATGTCAGCAAGTTGTGGACGTTTGTGACAGCGGGCAGCGCATGTCAGAAGGCGGCATGACCGACGCCCGGCCACAGATCACCGAAGCGGACCTGCCCAAGGTCGAGGCGTTCGACAGCTTTCATCCCTTCATCAAGGGGGTGTTCAGCCAGTGGCACCCGACGCCATTCACGCTGGAGGGGTTGTCTCTCGCTACCGCCGAGCAATGGATGATGGTCGGAAAAGCACGGCTGTTCGGGGACGAGGCGGCGGCCTCGGCTATCCTCGCCACGCCCGATCCGGCGGAGCAGAAGCGACTGGGCCAGACGGTGCGGGATTTCGATCAGGCGATCTGGGACCTCTGGAAGATCGACATCGTCCATCGTGGCAACCGCGCCAAATTCTCCCAGAACGAAGGCGCAGCGCGACAACTGAAGGCCACCGCACGGAGCATGCTGGTCGAGGCCAATCCGCGCGACTGGATCTGGGGCGTCGGCCTGCACGTCGATGACGTCAGGGCGCATGATCCCGCGGAATGGCGGGGGAGCAACCTGCTGGGCCGGATCCTGACCGGTATCCGGGACGAACTGAAGTGAGCCTTCCCCTTCTGCCCGGTCGCGAATGCGGCGGCTGCGTCGAATGCTGCCGCGTGATCCCGCTGGACCTTCCCGAACTGGCCAAGCCGACGGGCGAGCTGTGCGGCTATTGCGTCAACGGCGCCGGGTGCAGCGTGCATGCGATCCGGCCCCAGACCTGCCGGATCTGGTTCTGCCTGTGGCGGGTCATCGAGCTGGACGACGACTGGCGTCCCGACCGCAGCGGCGTGATCGTGCGCCCCGACGGGATCGACGAGGGGGTGATCACCCTGTTCGTCATCCGCCGGACGGCGTTTCTGGCGTCGGAGGATTTCTTCGCGGTGGTCGCCGGCTGGCTGGCCGAGGGGATCGAGGTGGCGCTGAGCGTGCCGGGGCCGGTGGGCTATTTCCCCGCGCGCGCCGTGGTGACGGAGTGGCTGAGGCCGGCGGTCGAGGCAGGCGACTTTGAAGGGTTCGTCGGGCGGGTGGTGCGGTCGCTGGACAGGCTGGAAGAGCATGACTGGCAGCCGGACGGGGTGAGCGCGCGGTATGCGGTGGGAGAGGTTTAGCACTTCCTCGATTTCGTCATCCTCCGGCGAGCGCAGCGAGACCGGGGGACCCAGCGGCGCGCGAGAGCGCGAAGTTGTCGGGAGCGCAGGCGTTTCAGCGGCCATCCGCGGTATTTCGCCGCCGTCGCGGCGCCGCTGGGTCCCCCGGTCTGCGCCGCTGCGCGGCTTGCCGGAGGATGACGAAAGCAATGGGAGCCGCCGCTCTGCCCCTGCACCGGCTCTGCACCTGAACGCCCCCATAAATCCACGAGCCTTTGGCGTGGCTCCGGATCACGGTGAGGCTGAGGGAGGGGCCGTCATGACGCGTCGCAAGGTCTGGATCGCTCTGCTTGTCTGCGGGCTGGCGACTTTCGCAGCGGTGGGCCTGCTGGAGTACCGCTGGCGTCAGAGCCTTCTGCCGCTCGGCGTCCGGGCGCCGGTCATCACCTATGCGAAGGAGACGACCTGGGGCTGGGGCCCCGGCGGGAATGAGACGGGCGTCATTGTCTATCGGATGGACCGGACGTCCGCCGAACGGGTTCGGGCCGGCGGGATTGCGTGGCTGGAGGGCGAGGCGTCACGCCCCACCGGTCCGCTGCAGCGTCCGGCCGCGGATCGCCGCCTGAGACGGACCTATTCCGACTGGCGAACGACGCCGCTGGAGGCGCTCTGGTCCGGCCATGGGGAGCACAGCTGCGGGCGAGAGCCGGGGCTGGGCGCCTATGTGGACTATGATGACTTCCGGTGCCGGGTCGATCCGGAGGTCATCGCGAGGGCCAACCGCGTGCTGCAAACGCCCGGAGCCTTCGTCGCGCGGGGCCAGGCCGGACGGATCGTGATCGTCGCCCCCGCCGAGCGGCTGGTGATCATCGCCTACAACGGGTGACGAAGGCAGCGTCGCCTCCTATCTACCCCGCATGACCACCCAGATCGCCCGACTGACCTCCCGCGCCCTGATCCGGGTGCATGGCCCGGACGCCCGGCCCTTCCTGCACAATCTGCTGACGCAGGATGTGGAGACGTTGGCTGAGGGCGAGCTGCGGTTCGGGGCGCTGCTGTCGCCGCCGGGGCGGTTGCTGTTCGACCTGTTCCTCTACGGCGAGGCGGACGGCGTGCTGCTGGACGTGGCGGCGGAGCGACGCGACGCGCTGATCCAGCGGCTGTCGATGTACAAGCTGCGCGCGGCCGTCAGCGTCGAGGCCGACGGGCGCGACGTGTTCGTCGGCTGGGGCGGCGCCGTCGAGGGATTCGCCATTGATCCGCGCGAGGCGGCGCTGGGCGGGCGGCGGTATGGCGGCGAGATCGAGACCAATGCGTCGGAGGATGACTGGCAGGCGCACAGGCTGACCGTCGGGGCGCCCGATCCGACCCACGATGCGCCGGCCGACAAGACCTATCCGATCGAGGCCAATTTCGACCTGCTGAACGGTATCGATTTCCGCAAGGGCTGCTTCATCGGTCAGGAGACGACCTCGCGCATGAAGCGGCGGGGGACGATCAAGAACCGGATGATGCCGCTGGAATTCGACGGCCCGGCCCCGGCCTTCGGCGCGGAAATCCTGAACGGCGAACTGCGCGCGGGCGAGGTGCTGGGCGGGCGCGAGGGCGCGGCGATGGCGCTGGTGCGGGTGGATCGGCTGGAGGGCCAGCTGACGGTGGACGGGCGTCCGGTGCGCGTGCGCCGTCCCGACTGGATTCCCGAGATCGCCCCCACGGCAGAGTGATCTGCGATCACCATCAAGGCGCTTGCGTCCGGCGGCGAAAGCGACGATTGGGCCGCCAAAGGTTTTTATAAAGGATGCTCTCGATGTCCGATCCGGTCGTCATCTGTTCCTTCGCCCGCACCCCGATGGGCGGTTTCCAGGGCGCGCTGTCGGGCGTGAAGGCGACCGATCTGGGCGCCGTCGCGGTCAAGGCCGCGGTCGAGCGCGCGGGCGTCGCGCCGGAGAAGGTCGAGCAGATCTACATGGGCTGCGTCCTGCCCGCCGGCCTGGGTCAGGCCCCGGCGCGTCAGGCGGCGCTGGGCGCGGGCCTCGGCCAGCACGTCGAGGCGACCACCGTGAACAAGATGTGCGGCTCGGGCCTGCAGGCCGTGATGATGGCCGCCGACGCCATCAAGGCCGGATCGGCCGACATCATCGTGGCGGGCGGCATGGAGTCGATGACCGGCGCCCCCTACCTGATGAACAAGCACCGCGGCGGCGCCCGGATCGGCCATGACGTCATCGTCGACTCGATGATGATGGACGGGCTGGAGGACGCCTATTCGCCGGGCAAGCCGATGGGCAGCTTCGCGCAGGACACGGCCAATGAGTACCAGTTCACGCGTGAGGACCAGGACGCCTACGCCATCGAAAGCCTGGCCCGCGCCAATGCGGCGGTCAGCGGCGGCGCCTTCGGCGGCGAGGTGGTTCCGGTCGAGGTGCAGACCCGCAAGGGGCCGGTGACGGTCAGCGAGGACGAACAGCCCGCCAAGGCCGATCCGTCCAAGATCCCGAACCTGAAGCCCGCCTTCGCCAGGGACGGCACCATCACCGCCGCCTCCTCGGCCTCGATCTCGGACGGCGCGGCGGCTCTGGTCGTGACGCGCGAGAGCGTGGCCCGGTCGCTGGGCCTGCCGGTGCTGGCCCGCATCGTCGGTCAGGCCGCCCACGCCCATGAGCCCGCCAAGTTCACCACCGCCCCGGTGCCCGCCATGCAGAAGGCGCTGGCCAAGGCCGGCTGGTCGGTCGAGGACGTGGACCTGTGGGAGGTCAACGAGGCCTTCGCCGTGGTGCCGATGATCGCCATGCGCGAGCTGGGCATTTCCCACGACAGGCTGAATGTGAACGGCGGCGCGACGGCGCTGGGGCATCCCATCGGCGCGTCCGGCGCCCGGGTGCTGGCGACCCTGCTGGCGGCGCTGAAGACGCGCGGCGGGACAAAGGGCGTGGCGAGCCTGTGCATCGGCGGCGGTGAAGCCGTGGCGATGGCGGTGGAGCTGGCGTAGGCCACTCACCTCTCCATCGCCCGTTCAAGGCGATGGGGAGGACAGATCGGCGTCTTCGCCGATCAGGTGGGGGCGGCGCAGGCGGTTGAAGTTGGCCCGCCGACACCGGTGTTCGAGGTTCCTCCTGCCCTGACGGAGCCGCCCTCACCT
>JAVHYH010000004.1:26595-30075 GCA_031119155.1 Brevundimonas sp. | reverse complement strand
CCATCCACGCCTACACCGGCGACCAGCCGACGCTGGATACGATGCACAAGGACCTGTACCGCGGCCGCGCCGCCGCCCTGTCGATGATCCCGACCTCGACCGGCGCCGCCAAGGCCCTGGGTCTGGTTTTGCCGGAACTGAAGGGCAAGCTGGACGGCTCGTCGATCCGCGTCCCGACCCCGAACGTCTCGGTCGTCGACCTGAAGGTCGTCGCCGGTCGCGAGGTAACCGTGGACGAGATCAACGCCGCCCTGCAGGCCGCCGCTGACGGTCCGATGAAGGGCGTGCTGTTCACGACCAACGATCCGGTCGTGTCCACCGACCTGAACCACATCGCCGCCTCCTCGACCGCCGCCCTGCCGCAGACGCAGGTCGTCGACGGCAAGCTGGCTCGCGTCCTGAGCTGGTATGACAACGAGTGGGGCTTCGCGACGCGTATGTCGGACACCGCGCTGGTGATGGCGAAGTTCCTCTAGTCGGAGAGCCGGCAATGGCTGGAGCAGTTCTACGGGTTCGAAACTCGATCTGGCTGCTCTGGCTATTGCTTTTGCTGACGGGACCGGTCGTCGGAGCTTGGAGCACGGCGGTCGTCTCCATGATCAACGCCGGCTCAACTCCTCCCATGACTTGGGTGTCGCTCGTTGCAGCTTGGCTGGGCCTTTCTGCAGCCCTTCTCGTCTGGTCGAGACAGCAGAGTCCGAACTCTCGGGGGCTTCTGTCATTACGCTGGATGATACATCTGTCCGGACTCATCATCGCGTTCGCCATCGGCGCGGTCTGGGCGCTTTCATACTTTTACTCAGGGGATCACCACGGATGACCTTCCGCACCCTCGACGACGCCACCGATCTCGCCGGCAAGACCGCGCTGGTTCGCGTGGACTTCAATGTGCCGATGGAAAACGGGAAGGTCACCGAGGACACCCGGCTGCGCGTCGCCCTGCCGACGATCCAGAAGCTGCGCGACGCGGGCGCCAGGGTGGCGCTGCTAGCCCACTTCGACCGCCCCAAGGGCCAGCGCGTGCCGTCGATGAGCCTGCAGCCGGTCGTCGATGATCTGGAACAACTCCTCGGCGCGCCCGTGCGCTTCGCCAGCGACTGCGTCGGCGACGAGGCCAAGGCGGTGCTGGCCGATCTGGACGCCGGCGGCGTGGTCCTGCTGGAGAATGTCCGCTTCCACGCCGGAGAGGAAAAGAACGACCCGGCCTTCGCCGCGCAGCTGGCGGAACTGGGCGATGTCTATGTGAACGACGCCTTCTCGGCCGCCCACCGCGCCCACGCCTCGACCGAGGGTCTGGCCCGTCTCCTGCCCGCCTATGCCGGTGAGTCGATGCGCCGCGAGTTGGAAGCGCTGGACGCCGCGCTGGGCAATCCGCAGAAGCCGGTCATCGGCATCGTCGGCGGCTCCAAGGTGTCGACCAAGCTAGATCTGCTGAAGAACCTGGTCGGCAAGCTCGACCGCCTCGCCATCGGCGGCGGCATGGCCAACACCTTCCTGTATGCCCAGGGCGTCGATATCGGCGGCTCGCTGGCCGAGAAGGACATGGCCGACACCGCCCGCGCCATCATGGCCGAAGCCGAGGCCAAGGGCTGCGAACTGCTGCTGCCGGTGGATGTGGTCGTGGCCGTCGAGGTCAAGCCCGGCGCCGAGGCCCGTACGGTCACGACGGGCCAGACCCTGTCGGCCGATGACAAGATCCTGGACGCCGGTCCCGAGACCGTGGCCCGTCTGGCGGCCGCCATGGACGAATCGAAGACCCTGATCTGGAACGGCCCGCTTGGCGTGTTCGAGGTTCCGCCCTTCGACGCCGCCACCGTCGCGGCCGCGAAGCATGCCGCGGAACTGGCCAGGGCCGGCAAGCTGGTCGCCGTGGCCGGGGGCGGCGACACCGTCGCGGCCCTGCACCACGCCGGAACCGCCGTGGACATGACCTTCGTCTCGACCGCCGGCGGCGCCTTCCTGGAATGGATGGAGGGCAAGGCCCTGCCGGGCGTCGAGGCGCTGCAGGTCAAGTAAGGGACGATCGCCATGGCCGGGACCATCACCATCGAGGATCGCGGCCACGTCCGCCTGATCGGGCTGAACCGGCCCGAGAAGCGGAACGCCTTCACCTTCGACATGCTGGCCGAGCTGGCGCGAGCCTATACGGATCTGGCGGATGACCCGAACATCCGCTGCGGCGTGCTGCACGCCCACGGGCCGATGTTCACCGCCGGCCTGGATCTCGCCGACGTCGCCCCGCGCATCATGGCCGGGGACAGCATCACCGCGGGCGCCCGGATCGACCCGTGGGGGATGTACGCCGAGCGCTGCCCCAAGCCGATCGTCGCCGCCATCCACGGCAAATGCCTGACGCTGGGCATCGAGCTGGCGCTGGCCGCCGATGTGGTGGTCGCCGACGAGACCGCCAGCTTCGCCCAGATCGAGGTGTCGCGGGGCATCTTCCCGTTCGGCGGTGCGACCATCCGGATGGCCCAGGCCGGCGGCTACCAGAACGCCATGCGCTGGCTGCTGACCGGCGACGAGTTCGGCGCAGATGATGCGCGGCAGCTCGGACTGGTGCAGGAGATTGTCGCGCCGGGTCAGGCGCTGGACCACGCGGTGGCGCTGGCCGAGCGGATTTCGGCCCAGGCCCCGCTGGGCGTGGCCGCCACGCTGAAGTCGGCGCGCCTGTCGCAGATCGATCCCGAGGCCGCCAAGGCGGCGCTCTACAATGATGTCCGCGCCCTGATGAACAGCGAGGACGCCCAGGCGGCGGTCGTCGCCTTCATGAACCGCCAGACCGCCGTCTTCACCGGCCGCTGAGCGCCGAAACCGCCTGCCTGTAACACGGCGTGACTTCACCGCCCGGGGGCGCTAAACCGGCCCCAAAATAAATCATCCAGGGGACCACCGATGGCGCGCATCACGCTGCGACAACTGCTCGATCACGCGGCTGAGGAAGGCTACGGCCTGCCGGCGTACAACATCAACAACATGGAGCAGGGCCTCGCGATCATGGAGGCGGCCCATGAGGTCAACGCCCCCGTCATCATCCAGGCCTCGCGCGGCGCCCGCAGCTACGCCAACGATATCGTGCTGGCCAAGCTGATCGACGCCCTGGCCGAGCTGTATCCGCACATCCCGGTCTGCATGCACCAGGACCACGGCAACGGTCCGGCGACCTGCGCCACCGCCATCCAGTACGGCTTCACCTCGGTGATGATGGACGGCTCGCTGGAAGAGGACGCCAAGACCCCGGCCAGCTACGAATACAATGTCGACGTCACCCGTCGCGTCACCCAGATGGCCCACAGCTGCGGCGTCTCGGTCGAGGGCGAGCTGGGCGTTCTGGGCTCGCTGGAAACCGGCATGGGCGAGGCCGAGGACGGCCACGGCTTCGAGGGCAAGCTGGACCACTCGCAACTGCTGACCGACCCGGATCAGGCCGTCGACTTCGTCAAGGCCACCAAGGTCGACGCCCTGGCCATCGCCATGGGC
>JAVHYH010000004.1:0-26585 GCA_031119155.1 Brevundimonas sp. | reverse complement strand
TCGAGGGTGAACTGGGCGTGCTGGGTTCGCTGGAGACCGGCATGGGCGAGGCCGAGGACGGCCACGGCTTCGAAGGCAAGTTATCGCATGACGAACTGCTGACCGATCCGGACCAGGCCGTGGACTTCGTCCAGAAGACCGGCGTCGACGCCCTGGCCATCGCCATGGGCACCAGCCACGGCGCCTACAAGTTCACGCGCAAGCCGGACGGCGACGTCCTGGCCATGAACGTGATCGAGGAGATCCACCGCCGCCTGCCCAACACCCACCTGGTGATGCACGGCTCCTCGTCGGTGCCGCAGGACCTGCAGGACATCATCAACCAGTACGGCGGCCAGATGCCCCAGACCTGGGGCGTGCCGGTCGAGGAGATCCAGCGCGGCATCAAGCACGGCGTGCGCAAGATCAACATCGACACCGACAACCGCATGGCCATCACCGGCGCCATCCGCAAGGTGCTGGCCGAGAAGCCGGGCGAGTTCGACCCGCGCGCCTATCTGAAGCCCGCCAAGGAAGCGATGCGCAAGCTGTGCATCGAGCGCTATCAGCAGTTCGGCTGCGAGGGTCAGGCGTCCAAGATCAAGCCGCTGTCCACCGCCCAGATGGCCAAGCGCTACGCCTCGGGTGAACTGGACCCGCACTTCGGCGGTTCGAAGGGCGCCTGATCGCGGCCCGATCTACGGCGTCACCAGGCGCCGTAGATCCGCTGCATCCGATAGCGCAGGTCGCGGGCGTTCCGTTCGGCGTCATCGACCTCGTCCTGGGCGCGACGCCAGTCCCGCTCGGTGTCCTCACGCTCGCGCCGGATTTCGCGGATGCGGTTGCGGATCGCGTCCCGCTGCTCGTCCGTCAGGCCTTCGGCGCGCATCTCGCGCTGCTTGGCCTCGATCTTCTCATCCAGCTCTTTCAGGCGATCACTGCGGCTGTCCACGCTGCTGCGGGCCGAGGCGATCGCCGCCTCCGCCGCATGGACCAGCCGCCCGTCCTCATAGGCCGGCAGGAAGTCCGCCTCGAGCTCGCGAGGGCAGACGCCGGCATAGCTGCTCCCGCTTCGGCCCTGCACGAAGCCGTTCGGCAAGGTGCAGTAGCGCACCACACCCTGCGCCCAACCTGCCCGATAGGCGGCGTCGTCCGGTACGATCCCGTGCTTGGTGCAGGCCTGGGCATGTTCGCCCAGACGGCTCTGGGAATAGCCGGCCGCGCCGTCGCTGAAGCCGCGACCGGTCCAGTCGCCGGCGACGCACTCGGCCTCGCTCATGGTGGCGCAACTGCCCAGCAGCGTGGCGGCGACGATCAAGGTGATGCTGAAAACTGCGGTGCGCATGGACGCCCCCCCGAAGACCGTCGATATTTACCATTCTCAGCGCCCCAAGGCTACGCTTGGTTGTATCGGCGATTTGACCCGCCGACAGCCCGTCATGCTAGACGGAGCCACCGCCGTCCGGCGGCGGAGTGGATGGTGTCCGACGAACCCCTGCTGAGCGACGACGACGACACGACCGTGCTGGAGGCGCGCGTCGAGACGGGCGGCGTTCGTCTGGACAAGGCCCTGGCGGAGGTCTTTCCAACCCTGTCCCGCGCGCGCCTGCAGGCCCTGCTCGCTGAAGGCGCGGTGACCTTCGAGGGGCAGCCGGTGTCCAGCGGTTCGACCAAGGCCCGGGTCGGCCTCTACGCCGTCGCCCTGCCCCCGGTCGCCCCGGCCACGCCGCAACCCGAGGCCATTCCGCTGACGGTGCTCTATGAGGATGCGGACCTCATCGTCATCGACAAGCCCGCGGGCATGGCCGCCCACCCGGCGCCGGGCAATGAGACCGGCACCCTGGTCAACGCCCTGCTGGCGCACTGCGGCGACAGCCTGTCCGGCATCGGCGGCGTCGCCCGCCCCGGCATCGTGCATCGGCTGGACAAGGACACCTCCGGGGTGATGGTCGCCGCCAAGACGGATCGCGCCCACGCTGGCCTCTCCGCCCTGTTCGCCACCCACGACATCGAGCGGACCTATATCGCCCTGACGCGCGGCGCGCCCTCGCCCGCCAAGGGCCGCATCGAGACGCTGATCGGTCGCTCGTCCTCCGATCGCAAGAAGATGGCTGTGCTGAAGTCCGGGGGGCGAAACGCCATCACCGACTATGCCGTGCAACAGACCTTCGGCGAGCCGGCCCGCGCCGGAGGCGCACCCCTCGCCGCCCGCGTCGCCTGCACCCTGCACACCGGCCGCACCCATCAGATCCGGGTGCACCTGGCCTCAAAGGGCGCGCCGATCCTGGGCGATCCCGTCTATGGCTCCGGCAGTCCTGCCGGTTCAGTCCGTGCGGCCGTCGGTGAATCCGGCCTGAGCCGACAGGCCCTGCACGCCGCCGTGCTCGGCTTCGTCCATCCGGTGACCGGCGAGGTTCTGCGCTTCGAAACGCCGCCGCCGCACGACATGCTGACGCTGGAGCGGCTTCTGTCGGACCTCTGAGCGGCGTCTGGCTGCGGAGCGTTCCAGGCCCGCAAAGGTCAGTCTTGATTAAGGACGCACTATCCGTTATAAGCGCCTTCGACTGGCGTAGTGGCGCCCGGGCAACGGTCACGCTTTCGTGTGACAATCCGCCTCTGACAAAGACGGAAACCCGTCCCCATCTATCCGGTTGAGGGGTGAGGCGTCGGTGCACATTCGGTGGCCGATACCGATGGACCCGCTCAGTACTACGGTCGGAGGGACCACAGATTATGGCTTCCAATACCACGCTCGCCGTCATGTCGCCCGAACAGGGGCTGTCGCGCTATCTCACGGAAATCCGCAAGTTTCCGATGCTGGCCAAGGACGAAGAGTTCATGCTGGCCAAGCGCTGGACCGAGCACCAGGACCCTGAAGCCGCCCATCGCCTCGTGACCTCGCACCTTCGCCTCGTGGCCAAGATCGCCATGGGCTATCGCGGCTACGGCCTGCCGATCGGCGAAGTGATCTCGGAAGGCAACGTCGGCCTGATGCAGGCCGTGAAGAAATTCGACCCGGACAAGGGCTTCCGCCTGGCGACCTACGCCATGTGGTGGATCCGCGCCTCGATCCAGGAATACATCCTGCGCAGCTGGTCGCTCGTGAAGATGGGCACCACCGCCGCGCAGAAGAAGCTGTTCTTCAACCTGCGCAAGGCCAAGAGCCAGATCTCGGCCTTCGAAGAAGGCGACCTGCATCCGGAGCACGTCGAGGCCATCGCCACCAAGCTGGGCGTGACCAATGAGGACGTGATCAGCATGAACCGTCGCCTCGGCGGCGACGCTTCGCTGAACGCGCCCCTGCGCGCCGATGGCGAAAGCGAATGGCAGGACTGGCTGGCCGACGACACCGCTGTCTCGCAAGAGACTGCTCTGGCCGAAAGCGAAGAGAAGTCCCTCCGCATGGGCCTGCTTCAGGAAGCCATGCAGGAGCTGACGGATCGCGAGAAGCACATCCTGACCGAGCGCCGCCTCAAGGATGATCCGGTGACGCTGGAAGAGCTGGCCGGCGAATATGGCGTCAGCCGTGAACGCGTGCGTCAGATCGAGGTGCGGGCCTTCGAAAAGCTGCAGAAGGCCATGCGCGCCGCCGCTGAAGAGCGGAACCTGGTCAACGCCTGATCGTGCTCAGGCAGCGCGCGACCGAGTCGCGAGCGTTAGCGCAAAGAGAAGTGATGAAGGCGGGCTGGTTCAGCCCGCCTTTTTCATGGGCTCGGCCTGATGCATGGCCAGAAGCGCGCCGATGGGGGCGGACAGGGTTTCCTTCGAGCCAGGCCCCGACGCGAGACTGACCTCCAGCGCGCCGACCGCCACGACCAGACGGGTGTCGGACAGCTTCATGCCCACCGCCTTCAGCGCGACGGCTTGCTCGCGGATCGACCGGACGGCCTGCATCGGGTCCTGATCGAACTGGTTCAGGGCGGAGGCGAGGATGCGCATGGCCTGATCCTTGGCCGCCTCGACCGCGGCCACGCCGCTGCTGGCCCGATCCCCCTTGCGCTTGGCCGGTCCGGTGTACTCACCCGAGTTGAAGCGCCGACGGTCCGGGCCGACATAGCCGACCGCCTCGATCCAGTCGCGCGGCTTCAGGGCCACGTTCTCGACCCGCTTCAGCAGGTCGCCGCTGGTGAACGGCTTGCGAAGGAATTCGTGCACGCCGGAATCCCGCGCGCCAAGGATGGTGGTGGCGGTCGCTTCGGCCGTGACCATGATGATCGGCGCACGGCGGCAATCCATGTCCGAACGACGGATGCGACGGGCGAGGCTTTCGCCGTCCAGTCCCGGCCCCGTGCGCTCGATGAAGATGATGCCGGGCTCCAGCGCCGCGGCGGCCTTCAGCGCCCGCGCCTCTTCCGCCTCGATGATGATGTCACGCGCGCCCAGCGCCTTGACGATGTCGTTCAGCAGCCGCGCAGCATGGGGGTTGGGGTCCACGATCAGGACCCGCTTCGTCACCGGCTCGATCCGGGCGAGGATGCGACGATCAATTGCGAACAAGGTGGCCCTCCCGAGGAGAGCCACCCTTAACCCCGTCAGGGTTAAATTGCCTTGAACGCCGGAAAGCGCGCCTATCCCTGGAACGGGTCGCGCATCAGGATGGTGTCATCCCGCTGCGGACTGGTCGACAGCAGGGCCACCGGCGCGCCGATCAGTTCCTCGATCCGACGCACGTACTTGATGGCGTTGGCGTTGATGTCCTTGAAGCTGCGGACGCCGGCGGTGCTTTCGCTCCAGCCTTCCAGCTCCTCGAATACCGGCTCAGCCGCCGCCTGGGCCTTCAGGCTGGACGGCAGATAATCCAGCACCTCGCCATCGACCTTGTAGCCCACGCAGATCTTCAGCGTCTTCAACCCGTCCAGCACGTCCAGCTTGGTCAGGGCGATGCCATCGATGCCGTTGATCGCCACCGACTGGCGCACCAGCACGGCGTCGAACCAGCCGCAACGACGCGCCCGGCCCGTGTTCACGCCGACCTCGCGCCCCACGGTCGCCAGATGTTCGCCGACCTCGTCGTCCAGTTCGCAGGCGAACGGGCCTTCGCCGACGCGAGTGGTGTAGGCCTTCACGATGCCCAGCACATAGCCGACGCCGCGCGGGCCGAGGCCCGAGCCGGCCGCCGCCTGACCGGCCACGGTGTTGGAGCTGGTCACATAGGGGTAGGTACCGTGATCGACATCGAGGAAGGCGCCTTGCGCGCCCTCGAACAAGATGCGCTTGCCCGCCTTCTGCGCCTGATCCAGCACCCGCCAGGCCGGCTTTACATAGGGCAGGATTTTCGGTGCGATCTCGAGCAGTTGGGCCAGCAGGGCCTCGGGATCGATGGGCTCCAGCCCCAGACCGGCGCGCAGCGGATCGTGGTGCGAGCGCAGGCGGTCGATCTTGACCTTCAGATCGTCTTCGTTGGCCAGGTCACAGACGCGGATGGCGCGACGGCCCACCTTGTCCTCATAGGCCGGGCCGATGCCGCGACCGGTCGTGCCGATCTTGGCGCCCGGCGCGCTGGCGGCCGCTTCGCGCGCGACATCGAGCGCGGGATGGATCGGCAGGATCAGGCTGGCGTTGTCGGCGATGGTCAGCAGGTCCGGCGTGATCTCCACGCCCTGCGAGCGAATGCCGTCGATCTCCTTGACCAGATGCCAAGGGTCGACGACCACGCCATTGCCGATGACCGAGAGCTTGCCCTGCACGAGGCCCGACGGCAGCAGCGCCAGCTTGTAAACCTGATTGCCGACGACCAGCGTATGGCCCGCGTTGTGACCGCCCTGGAACCGCACGACCACGTCGGCGCGGTTGGACAGCCAGTCCACGATCTTGCCCTTGCCCTCGTCGCCCCACTGGGCGCCGACCACTGCGACGTTCGCCAAGACACTTCTCCGCTGGTCCGGTTTCCGGAATGCGGGCGCAGCCTATAGCGGGGGAATCGCCGGGTGTCCTGCTCAGTCGGCGGAATATTCCACGATGGCCATCTCGAACGCCCAGTCGAGCCAGGGGGTCAACGCCTCGATATCCTCCGCATCCACCGTGCAGCCGCACCAGATGCGCAGGCCGGCGGGTGCATTCCGGTGGCCTTCGATATCAAAGGCCGCGTTCTCGGTCTCGACCAGCACCTTCATGTGAGTGACGAAGTCGCGACGCGCCTCGTCGTCCATCGCCTCAACGCGCGGATCGACGATCTTCAAGCAGACCGAGGTGGTCGAGCGGATGTCGGAGGTTTCGGCGAGGTATTCGATCCACGGCGTCCGAGCGACCCAGCGGTCCAGAGCGGCCGCGTTCGCATCGGTGCGCGCGATCAGGGCCTCGAGCCCTCCAAGCGCCAGCCCCCATTCGACCCCGTCGATCCAGTCCTCCAGCGTCCACACCGAGAAGGTGTTGAGCATCGAGCCGGTGGCCAGCAGACGATCAAAACCCTTGTCGTCACGCAGGCGCAGCACCTTGGGGATCGGTCGCGGCGGCGCATAGCGGTCCAGCCGCTCCACCGCCCTGGGCGACAGCGCCGCCACCCCGAGCCCCGCCTCGCCGCCCAGCGCCTTCTGGAAGCTGAACGTCACGACATCGACCTTGTCGAACGGCAGGGGCATGGCGAAGGCGGCGGAGGTGGCGTCGCAGATGACGATGCCTTCGCGCTCGCTCGACAGCCAGTCGGAGCCCGGCGCCTTCACCCCGGAGGTCGTGCCGTTCCAGGGGAAGACCAGATCCTTGGCCGGATCGACACGCGAGACATCCGGGAACTGCCCCCAAGGCGCGGAGATGATTTCCGGATCGAGATTCAAATGCGTCTTCGCATCGGTCGCCCAGACCTTGCCGAAATTCTCGAAGGCCAGAACCTGCACCGGCCGCTCGCCCAGCATGGACCACATGGCCGCCTCGACCGCTCCGGTGTCGGAACCGGGCACATAGACCATGACCCAGTCGTCCGGAACCTGCAGCAGCTCGCGGGTCAGCTTCAGGCCGTGTGCGAAACGTGCCACGACTTCCGGGGCGCGGATGCCGCGACCCAGCAGATCATGCGGTATGGCCTGCGACGACCAGCCCGGTCGCTTCGCGGTGGGCCCGGACGAGAACCAGGGCCGTTCAGGCTTCGCGTTCGGCTTGCTGGTCATTCCCGCCTAGTCCCGGAACGGCCGGATCGGCCCCTCGTCACGCGCCTTTTGCGCCAGCTTCGTCAGCGCTTCGTCGCCTTCCGGCAGCACGATCATCAGCGTCGCCAGCAGGTCGCCGCGCTTGCCGTTGGCGAACGCGCCCCGTCCCTTCAGGCGCAGCACCTTGCCCGAGCTTGAGCCCGCCGGAATGGTCATGCTGACCGTGCCTTCGGGCGTACGAAGCGGCACCTTCCCACCCAGCACCGCGTCATACAGCGGCACCGGCTGGTTCATGGTCAGATCGGCCCCGTCACGGGTGAAGACGGGATGCGGGGCCAGCTTCAGCTCGATCAGCGCGTCGCCGTTCTCACCGCCGCGGCCGGGCATGCCCTGCCCCTTCAGACGGATCGTCTGTCCGTCGCCCGCGCCCTTGGGGATGGCCACGTCCAGCGTGCGGCCGTCGGAGAACTGGATGCGACGGGTCGCGCCCGAGATGGAATCCTCAAGGCTGATCTCGAGCGTGGCGCGGACGTCCTGCCCCTTGGGCGGACCGGCGCGGCCGCCGCCCGGTCGGGCTCCGCCGCCGAACATGCCGCCGAAGATTTCATCCAGGTCGATATTCTCGAACCCGCCGCGCTGGCCGCCCTGTCCGAACGGACCCTGACCGAAGCCGCCCGGGCCTCGTCCGCCACCCGCACCGCCGCCGAAGCCGCGAAACTGTTCGCGTCCATCCGCGTCGATCTCGCCACGGTCGAATTTCGCCCGCTTGTCCTTGTCGCCGAGAATGTCGAACGCCGCTGTCACCTGCTTGAAGCGGTCTTCGGCGGCCTTGTCGCCGGGGTTCTTGTCGGGATGCAGATCCTTGGCGAGCTTGCGGAACGCCTTCTTGATCTCGTCCTGACTCGCGCCCCGGGCCACGCCCAGTTCCTTGTAGGGATCGCCAGCCACGTTCGAGTGTACTCCTGCTCCACACGCCGAGCATTTCAGTTAGGCCATCCGGCGGATTCCGCAAACCTCCTCTCGCAGGCAGGCGAGCTTTCACAGGCTGATTTCGGCTTCTTCTCCCCAGCCATAGCCCTCACCCCATTGCGCCACGCTGGCCTTGACCCCGTCGGGCAAGAGCCCGGGGAAGTCCGCAGCGGCGTAGCTGACGAAGGGGGCCTCGACCTCACGCGCCCGCGCGACGCCGTCCGCGCCAATCAGCGTCACCCGAAACCGCGGCGTCTCGCCCGAGGGCGCGGCCGCACCCCAGCCATCCGCATCAAGACGATCCCTCGACGTCCAGTCGATCCGCAGCCCGCCGTCTTCGTCCGGCGTCGCCCGCAGATGGGCGGGACTGAAGGGTCGGTCGTGAACGCCGGACGCGGTCCACCACACATCTGCCGCGCCGGTCCCGCCCGCCAGGCCGCCGGGCGAGGCGCGCCAGATCAGCGGAAGGCCGCGCTCGCCAGGCGACAGGGTCACCCGTGATGCGAGGCCATCCAGAAACACGACGACAGCGCCCGGCTCCGCTCCGGCCCGCATGGCCGCCTCGGTGCCTCGCTGGGCGCGCAACAGGCCCGACAGCCGCCAGACATCATCGCCGACCAGTTGCGCCTCCCGAAACTGGATCAGCTCCCACCCGTCCAACGTCTCGACCGCCAGACAGTTGGCGCCGGCCAGGATGGCTTCAGTGGGCCGGCTCGCCGGCGCGCGTCCTTCGACCCGCACCGTCAGCGAGGTCTCATTCCAGCGATATCGTGAACCGCCGCGCAGCGCCGTCGTCAGCGTGCCCACCGTCGCCGAACTCGCCACCTCGCCGCGCAAGGTCTGGGTCGCGATCGAGGCTCCCGCGCGCACCTGCCGCGAACGCCAGGGATCGCCGGCGACCACCGCGAACGGACGGGCGTCGCTCTCACCGCCCGGAAGAGGCGGCGTTTCCAGCATCCGGAAGAACGGCGCCCCCACAACCGGATCTGATGGCGTGACGGTCGGCGCCTCGTCATCGGTCGCGGGCGTCATCGGCGAAAGAACAGGCTCCAGTTCCGCCGACACTGCCTCAGCGAAATCCAGCCGCGCGACCCGCCAGTCTCCCGCCTGCCCCGGAAGGCCGATCACATCCCCCGGCTCCAGTCGCAGGGCGGACAGCGGTCCGAGCCTGGCCACGAGACGGGTCTCTGCGCCGTCCTGCAGCGCCCGTTGCGCCGCCGTCTCCGCCAGGGCGCGACCGCAGACCGCCGGGAGATCCAGGTCCACTCCACCTCCGTCGCCGGACGTACGCGCCAGGACCGCGCTGGTCCTGTAGTCCCGATCACCGTCGATGAAGCGCACCCGCGCGGCCGTCGGGGAGGGATCCAGTTTGCGGTCCTTCTGAACCGACTGCCGCTCGTCCGGCATCGCCAGATCAGCCTCTGAAAGCGCGACGATCCTTTCACTGTTCGCCGTCAAGGCGACCTCGCCGCCACGCTCGGCGACATGGAGACCCAGCGCGCCGGCCAACGGCGCCAGGGCGTCCTTCGTCGGCATCGGGCGATCAATCACATAGCCCTGCACCTCGCCGGTGATCGGACCGATCTCGCTCGCCTCGACGCCGCCTCGTCGCAGGATGGCTTCGATCAGGTCGCGGGTTTCGCCATGCAGCCTGCCGTTCAGCCAGTGCCCGCGACGCCAGGCGGTCGCGTCCGCCCACACATCCTGCCGGGCCGGAAAGACGGGCCAAGGCCGGGCGTCCCAGCACCAGGCGTCCGCCGCTTCCAGCATCGGCCCGCCATAGACGCCGGACATCGGATTGCTGGTCTCGAAATGCGCCAGCGTCGCCTCGAGCGCACGCCTCTGCATCCGATCATCCCGGGCGCCCGTGGAGAACGGCGGCAGCGCGGTCTCGGTGCTTTTGGGATCCACGAACAGGTTCGGTGCATTGCCGCCGCGATCCACCGCGCCACAACCGAACTCCGTCAGACGGATGGGCTTCATCCCCGGGATCCAGGCCGTGGGCGTCTCGTCGCGCAGGCCGTCCGACCTCTCGTGGTGCGCATGCCCCCACCACCCGGCCAGATCCTTCACCCGAAAGACCCAGTCCTCGCCGGCATGGGTGTCGATGATGGGCGTCCGGACCTGATCCACCCGATCAGCGTCGTTCGCATAGTACCAGTCAAACCCCTCGCCGCCGGCGATCTGCGCCGCAAGATAGGCTGGATCATCCGGCCCCGGATAGGCCGCGGCATCGACGCCTCCGTCACCCGCCCGCCAATCTCCCAGCGGCGGGTACCAGTCGATTCCCACGTAATCGATATTGGGATCAGCCCACAGCGGATCGAGGTGGAACAGCATCTCCACGCCCGCTCTCGATCCCGCGTACTCCGACCAGTCCGCGGCATAGGACAGCTTCACATCCGGTCCGACGATCGCCCGGCATTCCGCCGCCAGAGTCCGCAGAGCAGACACGGCGGGAAATTCACCCGCGCTGTTTCGGGTCAGGGTCAGTGCCCGCATCTCCGAGCCGATCAGCAGACCGTCCGCACCGGTCTCTGCGGCCATGCGAGCGTAGTGCAACGCAAGACGCCGCAGCCCCCAACCGCCCGCCGCGCCGAACATCGCCTCCACATCCGCGTCCGCCTCGGCGCCGTCCCGCCCTCGCAAACGCCCCCGCCAGGGATAGGCCGGCTGCCCCGCCTCGCCGTCCAGCCCCGTCAGGCTGTTGTCCTCAGGGATGTCCATGAACAGGAAGGGATAGAGCGTGACCTCCAGCCCCCGCGCCTTCAGCTCGACGATCGCCTGACGGACGGAGACATCGGACGGAGTCCCGCCATAGGCTGGCCCACCGTCCGCACTCGAGATCAGATGCGCTTTGGCGCGGTCCAGACCGGCGACGCTCCAGACCAGCGGCTCTGTCGCCTTGTCGCGTCGTTCCACGCCCGGGCGGACCCGGCAATGCCCCGCCCGCAGGTCGTCGCCGAACCAGCCGATCACGAGGCTGACCCGCTTCAGATTAGGCAGCTGCGCCTGCAGCAGATCCACAGACGTGAGGAAATCCGCCGCTCCCCCGCCATGCACATTCTCCGGCCGGGTCCGCGTCAGACCTTCGCGGCGGATCACCGGCTCGGTGGCCAGGACGAACTCACCCGCGCCGGGGATCAGGCAGACGCCCTCCAGCCGATCCTCCAGCCCCGGCGTCCGTCCCCGCGGTCGGCGGAAGACCTCGAACGCCAGCTGCGGAACCCGATTTCCGAACGCGCCCAGCGGCAGGTCCTCGAACACCACATAGGCGGTCCCACGATAGGCCGGCGCATCTCCTTCAATCGCTTCGATCAGCGGATCGGGGGCCTGATCCTCGCCGCCGCGATGGACCCGAAAGGCGACGGAGGACACATCCATCAACTGGCCGTCGGCCCAGATCCGACCGATCCCGTCGATCTCCCCTTCACACACCGCGACGGCGAAGCTCAGGGAGTAGCCGTACTCGATACTCCTCGGCGCGCCCTTCCCGGGCGATGAGGTGTGCCGGTCTTCGCGAAAGCGAGCCGCCCAGATCACCGTCCCGGTCACCCGCGCGCGGCCGAAGACGCAACACAGGGGTGCGCCTTCGGCGGAACCCTGAATCCTCAGGCTCTCAAGTCTCGGCCCACGCTGTCGCGGCGCCTCCAGCCCGGCGATCAGGCTCCGGTCCAGCCCCTGCCCTATGAAACCGCCGATGGCCTTTCCAACCGGACCGCCGAGCGCCTGTCCGATGCCGCCCAGGATCACCTGCGCCATTTCAACATTCCTCTGAAGCAGCCGGCGTCGGCCAGGTGAAGGCCGCGACCAGTCGCGATCGCCACCACCGTCCCATCCAGCTCTCGACGACCGCGCGCCCCCAGTAGGCGTGGATCATCCGCCCTTCGCCGGCGTCATCGCTCAGGATGGCGCAGTGTTTGGCCGGTGCATGCGGCTGCATGCGAAACAGCAGCACGTCACCGGGCTGCGCCCGCGCCACCGGTATCTCGACCAGCCACCGTCGCGCCGCCGCCCAGAGGGTTTCCTCCCCGCCGACTTCAGCCCAGTCGGCCTGATAGGCCGGAATGGCTTCCGGCTCCGCGCCGACGATCTCGCGCCAGATTCCCCGCACCAGCCCCAGACAATCTGCCCCCTGCCCCACGACACTTGCCTGATGCCGGTATGGCGTCCCCAGCCAGGTCCGCACCGCTCCCAGCGCCCGCGCCCTCATCTTCGGCTCCCGCCGTCATTGCGGCCGCCTTCGACCGGAATGGTGGTCAGGAAGTCATCGCCCGGCATGTCCGGATAGCCGCGGAAATTGCGGGCATTCTGAAAGACCTGCTGACAGGTCTCCCAGCGACGATTGCATTTCAGACCGGGGAAGACCGACAGATCGACGCCGCAACGCCCGTCGCCCAGTTCGGCGTCGCAGTCCCGCCCCAGCGTCCGTCCCACCACCCGATCCAGCGCCGCCGCAGGCCCTTCCAGATCGGCGGTGAAGCCGACGCCCTCGCGCCGGATCCTCGAAAGCCGTCCGCTCCAGAGCCTGACCCGCAGATCCGGCTGCGCCCAATCGACCTTCCAGAGTTCGACAGCCGCCCCGTCATAGAGCCCCTCGTCGACATCCGCCTCCGTGATCGCCTCATCATCCAGCCCCCCGCTGACGGAGGCCGTGCCGGGCGAGCCGAGCGCGGCGTCCACGGCGCCGCCGGTCCATCCGCTTCCGGCGAGACAGGTGACGCCTTCCACCACGAGATCACGATCGTGATCGGTGAACCCCAGCCGGACCGCGTCATTTCGACGAACGATCCAGACATGGGACAGCGTCGCCGCACCGCTTTCAAGGCGGGCGACCAGGTCCTCGGGAACATCTCTCATCGGATCAGATCCTGACTTCGATCAGCGGCACGGCGCTCACGCGTCCGGCCTCGAAGGTCTCCAGGGTCATCTCGATCCGGTCGGCGTCGAAGCGCACCGGCGTATCGAATTCGAACCCGGCCCTGACGACCTGTCCTTCCGCCGGCGCGGCTTCGAGAGTGATCACGCCGCTGGCGAGTTCGAGCGAGAAGGCGGTCGTCTCCGCGCCGTCCACGGACACCATCACCGTGCCTTCCACCGGCTTGGCGATCTCCCGTCGCCAGCCGCCCTCTTCATCGGCATAGGTCTTGGCAAGCTGGAACTGCCTTCGTTGACCGTCACCGAGTCCGAGAACCTGATCGCTCGAACTGACCGCGCCATTCGGCGCGCAGGATTTGAAGTCCGCGAAATCCTTGAACCGGAAGCCGTAGAGCCGTCCCCGACGCGCCTCGAAGAAGGCGGTCAGCGTCGCCATGTCATCCAGCGAGCGCAGGTTGCCCCCGATCAGATACCGCCGCCGCCCGGACGCCCATGGCGTCGAACGCCGCTCATGGCCGGAACCGAGCGTCACCACCTCCGTACGCCGCTCGACACCGCCGGTCGATCCGAACGCCAGCCGCGCCGGCAGACGCACCTCGTGAAATGCCATCGAACCCTCCCTGCGATGTGTCAGTTGCGGCGCACGCCCAGGGCCACCGCTCGGGCCAGCATCTGGGCGATCTGCGCTTCCGATCTCAGGATCGACGGCGCACCGCCCTCCAGCTGGAAGTTCACGGTGACGCCTCCGGCGATGGGCGCCTCGATGCTTCCGCTACCAGAGGGACGGAACACCTCCGGCCCTCGCTCGCCCACCAGATAGGCGCCGCCCGCCTGTACCGGACCACCGTCCGCCCGACTGCCGGAGAAAGCCCCCGTCACCGCCGTCGCGATGGCGTCCGAAAGGCCGCTGCTCCCCGCGCTGTTCAGGACGGACAGCAGCGCCCTCGCCAGTTCGGCGAGGGAAATCTCCCCGTCAGCCGCCGCCCGCCCCAGGGACCGTGCGATACTCTCGCCCGCGCGCCCGAAAGCATCCTGTATCGCCTCGGCGGCTCGCTCGGCGGGCTCCCGCAAGCTCTCCAGCGCCGCCGCCGCCTCTTCGACTTCGCGAGCCCCAAGGCTCGATCCATCCTGATCGAAACTGTCAGTCATCCGGCCAGGCCTCCGCCAGTCGTTCAAATGCATCCCGTGGCAGCACGTCATGCGGACGTCTCGGGGACGTCAGCAGCCGCCATTCCCGCAGCGACAGCGACCAGAAGGCCGCCGGCGTCACGCCGAACCCCGCCGCCACGCGCAGCATCTCGCCCCAGGGCGTCGTCATTCCGCCGCCGCCAGAAAGGCCCGCGACACGGCCTGCGCCGCCTCCCGCGGATCCAGCTTCAGATCGCTGATCTGATCCGCCAGATCCCGCTCTCCGCCGCCCCGCAACAGCGCGGCCAGGACCGCCATCAGGTCTCTCGCCGACAGCGCCTTCAACCGGGTGGCAAGCGCCTCCAGCCCGTTCACCCCCAGCACTGTCTCGATCTCCGCCAGCGCGCCGAGCGTCAGACAAAGTTGTCGCTCTTCACCGCCCAGCGTGGCGCGGACCTCTCCCCGCACCCCGTTCATCAGAGCGCCTCAAACGTGATCTCGCCGGCGCTCGCCAGACTGATCGCAAAGGTCGCCTCGCCCTCATGCTCGCCGGCGTATTCCAGCGCCGCGACGAGGAACGGGCCCTCCAGTTGGCCGAAGTCCGGCACGATCAGACGCCAGACCCTGGCCGCCTGACTGAAGAAGGCCTCCCGGATCAGCGCATCCGAAGCCGCATCCCGGAACACGCCCTGCCCGTTGACGGCCGCCGTCCGCACACCGGCGCCGGACAGAAGCTCGCGCCAGCGCCCCGCGCTGTCCCCATCAGTGACATCGACGGTCCGGGCGTTGAGCGCGATCGTTCTTGCCCTCAAACCGGCCACGGTCGTGAACCCGCCGCCCTCGCTCTCGATCTTCAGAAGGATATCCTTGCCGCGCTGCGCGCTCATGTCGGTCTCCGATTGTCAGATGTCTTCGGTGACGGCCCGCACGCGCAGGACCGCATAGGTTCGATGGCCGGTGGATGACCGCCAGACGTCGGTGAACCGGACGCCCAGGCTCACGGTCCGCACCGCATCGGCTTCCACGGTCGCGTCCTGCAGACACAACCTGACCGCCGCCATCGCCGCCTTGGCTTCCTCGCCCCCCTGGAAGCTCGACACGATGGTCAGCGTCAGCAGATACTCGACCGCGCCGCCGTCCGCACCGAGCGAACGGCTTTCGCTGCGGCTGAAGGTCAGGTGCGGATACCGCGGAGGCGACGGCGCCGTGTCCCAGATCCGGTCTCCGAGCAGGGCCTGTGTCGCCGGATCGGATCTGAGACGCGCGATGATGCCCTTCTGCAGGGCCAGTTCATGGCTCATGGCCGTCGCTCCAGGTTCAGGATGCTGCGCCCGCCGACGACCTCGCCGGACCGGATGCGCCAGTCGCCCCCGCCGAACCGCAGCACGCGGCCGGGCGACAGCCGGACGTCCGCCCGCGCCTCGGCGGTCAGCGCCTCGACCTCAAGGGAGCCGCCGGCTTCGGAGCGTTCGCGCCTGCGGGCCTGACCGACCTTCAGCCAGGCCATGCCGACCGGCTCGTAGGTGACGCTTCGCCCGCCATAGGGCGTCTCCGCCTCGACGGCCTCGAACAGCTCGGCCAGCAGGTTCCGGCGCGGGCTCACAGCCGCACCACGCGATACGGCGCCACCCACGCCTCGACGGGCTGGATCGGCATTTCACCTTCGCCCCGCTCATAGGCGCGCAGCGTCAGCATCAGGATCGCCAGCCTCAGCGGCGCGGGCGAGGTCGAGGTGAGGCCCAGCCCCACATCTCCCTCGATCCGCTGTCGCGCGGCGTCGATCAGGGTCTGGATCAGTTCGTCCTCCGCGCCATGCTCGACGCGCAGGAATTGCTTCGCCTCGGCGAGAGACACCGGTGCGGCCATGGGAACCTCGATTGTCTGGACGTTGCGGCGGCGGGCCTGCGCCCGCCGCCTGCGGACAAGGCGTGACCGTCAGCTCGCGCTGAACTTCATCACCTTGATGGCGTCGAAATCCTGCACCCCGCCGCCGACGCGGCGCGTGGTGTAGAACAGGACGTAGGGCTTGGCGGAATAGGGATCCCGCAGCACCCTGACGCCGGCGCGATCCACGATCAGATAGCCCCGGCGGAAGTCACCGAAGGCGATCGCCGGCGCATTGGCCGCGATGTCCGGCATGGTCTCGATCTCGGTCACCGGATAGCCCAGCAGGGAGGCCGTCTCGCCCGCCCGCTGCGCCGGTTGCCAGATGTAGTTGCCGTCCGCGTCCTTGAACTTGCGCACCGTCGAAACCGTGCGCCGGTTCATCACGAACCGGGCGTTGGGCCGGTACTGGGCCTTGGGCGCATAGATCAGATCGATCAGCCGATCGGTCGCGTGGGTCGCCGCGAAGGCGCCCGCGCCGCCGGACGGCACATAGCCGATCTCACCCCACGAATGGTCGGCCTGGCTGACGATCTCATAGTTCAGGAAGCCCCGCGGCTTGTTGGTCCCGTCGCCGGTCACGAAGGCCTGGGTCTCCTGCGCGGCGAAGGCGTCCTCGACTTCGCCGGCCAGCCATTCGTCCAGATCGACCAGGGCGTCGTCCAGCAGGCTCTGGGTCGCCGCCGGACTGGCGTAGAGATCGGCCGACGGAAACTCCAGCAGGGCCAGCGTCGCCGGGTCCGTCTCCGGTCGCGCCGCCGTCTCGGCCACCCAGCCGGACCCGACACCCGCGATGGACACCGGCTTGCGGAACACGCCCGCCTGCACCGTGCGCACCGTGGCGATGTCGCGCATCGGCGAGCCCGCCATCAGGCGACGCTCGATGGCCCGTTCGGTCTGCTCCGGCACGACATAGCCGGCCGAGTTGGACGCGGACGACAGTCCCGCCTTCACCTCCAGCGTTTGCCCGGCCCGCAGATAGCCGTCGAAGGCCGCCTTCGCTTCCGGCGCCTCGACCGTCCTCGGCTCACCGCCGATCGGCGTGCGACGCTGTTCGCTCAGCGCCCGGTCCAGCCGCGCCTGGGCGCTGCTGACCGCCTGATCGATACGCGCCACCTTCTCTTCCAGCAGCGTGTCCGCCGACGCCTTGCGCTCGATCTCATCCAGCCGTGCGTCATTGGCGCCTTTGAACGCCTCGAACGCCGCCATCATTTCATGCATGGCGGCGCGAGCCTCCGGCGTAGCCGGGGCCTGTTTGGTCTCTTTCATGGTGTCTCCGGTTGAAGAACCGCGGAACGCGGTTAGGGTCAGGGCGTGCATCGCCCCGAAACTCATCGTTTGATCGGCTTCACACGCGCGCCCTCGGGGTCCGCGCGATGAGCCCCTACAGCCGCCTTGAGCGCGCGGTGATGGACGCTCTCGCCCACGATTTGCGCTCGGAAATCCCCGACCTCGCCGGCCAGTTCGTGCAAAGCCGTCCCAGCCAGCGGCGGAACTCCGGCTTCGGCCTGTTCACCGAAATGATCGTGGATCGAGCCCGCCCGGCGCCGTCCTCCGGCCCCACCGGCGATCTCGGCACGGTCCACGCCATGGTCGGATCGCTAGCCGATCCCATCGCCTTCAAGGCCCGTGTCCGTCACGGCGTCCTGCTCGGCCTCCTGGGTGACAGTTACGGCCAGGACACGCGCGCGATCGATTTCGCCACGGTCGCCTTTGGTCAGGTCTTCACGGTCGATGCGTCGGGTCGATCCATCCCGTTTGAGCCCTCTCGGCCCACGCCCGCCAGTCCCCTGCGGACCCTGCACCGTCACGAGGACACGCCGCGTCCGGTCACTGTGCAGCCCACGGCGAAGACCGTCGGCGCCGTGCAGCGGGTCCGGGAGGCCGACACCCCCGCGCCGCAACCTCGCACCCAGCCCCCGCAACCCGCCGAGCCGGTCGCCTCCGATCAGATGACCCTGCTGATCGGTCTCTGGGCGCTCACCGGCGTGACGGCCCTGCTGCTGGTCTTCGTCTTCCAGCTCCCCTTCGCCTTCGGCGTCTTCTTCGCCATCATCGCTGGACGGGCAGTGAAAGATCCCAAGGTGCTGGCGAGGGTTCGCAAGATCGTCGACGGCTGGGCGGCCAGCCCTAACGCGAAAGACTGAACCGGGCGCCCGGCAGCATCGGGAAGGTCACCAGCGACACCTCCCAGAGGTCCACCTCCGTCAGCACCCGCAAAGCGCCCTCCCGTCTGGCCCGGACAGCGCGAAACCCGATCGACAGCGCATCCATCGCCCCCGCCCGCGCCAGCGCCCCGGCGAACCGCGCCTCGGCCGACCAGTCCCGGATGCGACCGCGGACGAACAGCCCCCGTTCGTCCTCCTGCAGATGCTCCCAGACCCCGACGATGGCGCGGCCTTCATGCTGATGCAGCATCCGCACGCCGCCGGCGCCGGTCTTCGCCAGACTGTTCGCAAAGGCGCCTCTCGCCACCACGTCCCGGTTCAGATCCGCGACGCCCCACAGGGAGGCATACCCTTCAATCAGCAACCCGGCGTCCGCCACGACTTCCGTCATCGGCGCGCCTCCAGTCGATGTTCGATCCGCTCGACCGCGGCCCGCGTGGCCTCGCCCTGGGCTTCCAGTCGCGCCAGGCGTTCCGCGACCAGCCGTTGCTCGCCGACCCGTTCTTCCAGCGTCGCGATCCGGGCCGCCGCGCCGCCCGCCCAGACCAGTCCGCCAATCGTCTGCACGACCAGGGCGGTGATCAGAGCCACCGGGATCTTTCGCAAACTGTCCATTGATCAGCCTCCCACCCCGGCCATGCGTCGCCGTTCCTCGTCTGTCAGGAAGCTGGCCGCCTCCAACCGCGCCCACAGCGCCTCTCGCTCGGGCTGCAGCGCAGGCACGGCGTCCAGATCCGGCTCGATCCGCACCCCGTCGAACCGCCCGCCCAGCCAGACCGTCAGCGCCGCCGCCGTCTTGCGCACCAGCGGCGCGATGGTCCCGCGCCAGAAGGCGGTATTGGCCTCGCGATAGTTGGCGTAGGTCGCGTCTCCGGGAATGCCCAGCAGCTGCGGCGGCACCCCGAACGCCAGGGCGATCTCTCGCGCCGCCGCGTGCTTTCCGGCGATGAAATCCATATCCGCCGGCGTCCAGCTCAGCGGCTTCCAGTCCATCCCGCCTTCCAGCACCAGCGGTCGGCCCGCGTTGGCGACCCCACTGTGCAGATCGTCGATCTGGCCCTTCAACGCGGTGAACTGCTCGTCCGTCAGCCGCTCGCCTTCCCGCGCCGTGAACACCAGCGCCCCGGACGGTCGCGCCGAGTTGTCCAGCAGCGCCTTGTTCCACTGGCCCGAGGCGTTGTGCACGTCGATGGAGAAGGCCGCAGCCTCCAGCGGCGAGAAGCCGTAGTGGTCATCCAGCGGGTGAAACAGCTTCAGGTGCAGCACCGGCATCCACCCGTCCGGCGCCCGCCCGAACGTCACCGACCGGCCGTTCAGTGCATACTCATAGGCGTCCGGCCATCCACTGCGCCCCGGCACCACCTTCATCCTGTCGGGCCTCAGCGACCACAGCTCTTCCGGCGTCTCCGTTCCCGCCGCCTCGACATAGGCGTTCCCCGCCGTCTGCAGCGCGCCATAGACGCTCTCCAGCCACTCGGCGCCCGACTGCTCCGGATTGGGCCGCGCCAGCAGGGCCGCCAGCGGATGCGTATCGTCGCGACCGCCGTCGACGAACACCGCCAGCGGGGTCGCCGCTGCGGCCTCCGCGATCATCCGGACGCAGCGGTAGGCCACCGGGTTCTGCGTGAAACCGGCCGCCGTCAGACTGGCCAGATCCCTTGGCGTCCAGCGGGCCCGCCCGCCGCTGCCGAGCGCGATCAGGGCGCCGACCCGGCTGTCCTTGGTTTCGGGCGCGGCGATGCGCCGCCAGTCCCCGAAGGGCCGTCGCCAGTTCAGCATGATCATCTCCGTGGAGCGGGACCGGGGCCGCCTCGGCCCTGTCGGTCTTTCCCGTCATGCCCAAAGTATGCGCCGCCAGCGTCCGACTGTTGGAAGATCGCGGACTCTTTTTTACAAGCGCTTGATCACGCCTGACTTCTTCGCGTGAGTTCGGCCGAACTCAGACGCCGCGCTCCTCGCGCCACTCGGGCGCCTCGAAGTCGAGCGCGTCTTCCGCCTCCTTCAGCGCCAACTCCGAGACGGTCTGCCCCTTCACCGACACCCCGGCCTCATGCACCGTCTCGCGGCTGCCCGAGATCAGGTGGTGCCAGGGCGCCAGCGTCCGGCCTTCATGCAGGCGGCGATAGGCGCAGGACTTGGGCATCCACTCCAGCGCCTCGATATTCCACGGCGTCAGCTTGATGCAGTCCGGCACATGCTGCTTGCGATTGGCGTAGTCCGAACAGGTGCAGCGCACCGGATCGAACAGCTTGCAGTGCACCCGCGTCGGGATCACCTCGCCCGTGTCCTCGTCCTCGAAACGAACCAGGCAGCACAAACCACACCCGTCACACAGGCTCTCCCACTCCTCGCGGGTCATCTCGTCGAGGGTCTTTGTGTCCCAGAAGGCGGTCATCGGCGGCTCCATACGCCGATCGGCCGTTTGTGTCGCCCACGCACTTTCCCGAAAGCCAAGGCCACGCTAGGGAAAATCGTGGGTTGTTCGGGGGATAGGCGTGATTATCGGGATTGATCTGGGCACGACCAATAGTGCGGTCGGCGTCTTCCGGGACGGCAAGGCGGAGCTGATCCCCAACAGCCTCGGTCACTTTCTTACGCCCTCCGCGGTCAGCCTCGACGAGACCACCGGCGAGGTCATCACCGGCCTCGCAGCCCGCGAGCGGCAATCGACGCATCCCGAACTGACCGCCACAGCCTTCAAACGCTACATGGGCTCCAACCGGGTGACCCGGCTGGGTAAGAAGGACTTCACCGCCGAGGAACTGTCGGCCCTCGTCCTCGCCCGCCTGAAGTCGGACGCCGAGGCCTGGCTCGGCCAGCCCGTGACCGAGGCGGTCATCACCGTCCCGGCCTACTTCAACGACAAGCAGCGCAAGGCTACCCGCCGCGCAGGCGAACTGGCCGGGCTGAAGGTCGAGCGCCTGCTCAACGAGCCGACCGCCGCCGCCCTCGCCTACGGCATCCACGAACTGGGCGACGCCAGCCGCTTCCTCGTCTTCGATCTCGGCGGCGGCACCTTCGACGTCTCCGTGCTCGAAATCTTCGAAGGCATCATCGAGGTGCGCGCCTCGACCGGCGACAACCGCCTCGGCGGCGAGGATTTCAACGACATCCTGTGCGAGGAATTCCGTCGCACCGTCGGCAAGGACGTGCCCGAGAAGGACCGTTCCGATCCTCTCCTTCGCGAGCGCATCCGCCACGCCGCCGAACGCGCCCGTCGGGCTCTGACCGACGGTCCCTCGGCGACCATGTCCGTCACCTGGAAGGACAAGACCTACGAGCGGCAGGTCACGGCGGATGACTTCGAGGCCCTTGCCGCCGGACTGATCACCCGCCTGCGCGATCCGGTCCTTCGCTCGCTCCGGGACGCGAACCTGCGCGCCGATGAACTGTCCGAGATCATTCTTGTCGGCGGCTCGACCCGCATGCCGCTGGTCCGCCGGGCCATCACCCGGATGTTCGGCCGCTTCCCGGCCAATGCCGTCAATCCGGACGAGGCCGTCGCCGTCGGCGCCGCTGTGCAGGCCGGTCTGAAGGCCCGCGACGTCGCCCTCAAGGAAGTCGTCATGACCGACGTCTGTCCTTACACCCTCGGCATCGCCGCCAGCGACCAGGATGCCAACGGCCGCTGGCTCCCGGCGACCCTCTCGCCGATCATCGAGCGGAACACCGTCATTCCGGCCAGCCGCGTCCAGTACTACGCCAACAGTTCCGCCAACCAGCGGGTGGTCGATATCCCCGTCTATCAAGGCGAGTCGCGGAACCTCTCGGACAACATCGAGCTCGGCAAACTGGAAGTGCCGATCCCGGCGGGCCCGCCCGGCTCGGTCCACATCGAGGTCCGTTTCAGCTACGACATCAACGGCTTGCTGGAAGTGGACGTCCACATCCCCAAGACCGGCGAACGACGCGAACTGGTCATCGCCGATGAGGCCGTGAAGAGCGACGCGGACTTCGAGAAGCGTCGCGCGGTGCTCGCCGCCCTCAAGCAGCACCCCCGGGACGCCGACACCAACAAGGCGGTCATGGCCCGCGCCAACCGCTGCTACGAGGAAAGCCTCGGCAATGATCGCCAGTTCATCGCCGGCGAGATCCAGCTGTTCGAAGGCGCCCTCGAGCGTCAGGATCCTCGCGACATCGAGCAGGCGCGCACCCGGCTGAGCGAGGTGCTTGACCGCTTCGAGGGCGAGACCTGGCTGTGAGGGGCTCGATCTGGGCCACGCTCGGCATCGACCCCACCAACGACGTCAACGAGATTCGCCGCGCCTACGCCCGGCGGCTGAAGATCGTCCATCCGGAAGATGACCCCGAGGGCTTCCAGAACCTTCGCGCCGCCTTCGACCAGGCCACGAACATGGCCCGGAACGGCTGGGCCGTACCGCAACCGCATTCCGACGAGTTTGACGACGAAGACGAGGACTACGACGATGTCTGGCCCGACATCGAGGCCTCTCGCCGCTGGGATCGTCCCGACGTTGCGCCGCCGCCCGTTGAGGATCCCACGGCCCGCCCGTCGAGCGCCACGCGGGACTGGAACATCGGCGCGCCTGGTCCCACCGCGGAAGACGCCGCGGACATCAGGGCCGAACTGGATCGCGAACGAGAGCTGGCGCAGTCCCACAAGGCGCTGTGCGACCGCCTCACGCACCTGCTCGCTCATCCGGACGGGGATCCTCATTCCGCCCTCTCGGCCATGCTGGCGATCTTCCGCTCTCCGGCGATGGACTCCCTGCAGACCCACGTCCAGACCGAACACTGGCTCGCCTGGGTCATCGGCGGCGCCGGGCCGGTGGCGGACGATCTCGTCGAGCCGCTGATCCAGTTCTTCGGCTGGGACAATCGCCGGATCGGCGTCGATCTGAGCCATGCCGCCATGGTGCTGCAGCGGCGGGAGACCGCCGCGGTCCTTCGTCATCTCGAGCAGCGCAACGCCCCCGACCACGCGGCCTGGCAGGCGCTCAGCAAACCGGCGACCTTCCAGAGCCGGCTCCGCGAACGCTTCACCCTGGGACTGGAGACCAAGGTCAGCGCCCTGCTCGACCGCCTCGACTACGAACTTGCCGGTCTGCTTCCAAAGACCGACCCCAAGGCCCTGGAGAGATGGCGCCGGCGGCAGCGGGCGCCGGTCTTCCCCGCCATCTTCCTCTGGGCGCTTCTGACGCTTCCCCTGTTTCTCACCGGCCTGGGAATGTCTGCGGAGCTGTTCGGTCCCCCAGACATCATTGACGCTCTCGCCCTGTGGGTTCTGGCGCTGTCCACGCTCACCGGCCTCGGAGCCATCTGGCTTTACGGTCTCGTTCGCCCCCGTCGGCGGTGGCGCGATGACGGACGCGTCTGGTCCCGCCCCGCGTGGGTCCGGCTCGGCTGGGCGCCGGTCGCGGCGCTCGTTCTGCTCGTTTCGTCGGTCATTCCGGGCGACCTGCCCTGGGTCGCCGCCTGGTGGCTCATCCTCGGCCCGCTGGTCGCCTGGACCAGCATCACCAACGCCCATTTCGAGGAAAGCCGCACCGGCCTGCGGACCGGCTTCTTCATGGCCATGCTTCCACTGGGCTGGCTGGTCGTCCACGCCCACGGCGCGGCCTGGGTCAGCCTCTGCTGGGTCGCGACGGGCGTCACGCTCGTGGCGCACCACGGACGCCCGGCGCTGGAAGACGCCTGGCTCAACCTGTCTCACGGCCGACGGCAGGTCACCGCCAGCCTTCTGGCCCTCGGCACGGTGGGCGCGATGGTCGCCGTCGCCACCGTTCCGGTCCCCGACAACGACTGGAGCTTCCGCACCATCGCCTCGGCGGCGCTCATCCTGATGATCCTCGCCGCCCGCCCGATCCGCCTGATCCAGTCCCTGGCCGCCCAGACGGTCTGGTTCAACTGGATGCGGTTCGGCTGGCTGCCCTGCGCCGTCGCGGTCTGGTTCGCGCCCTACACGGTCATGGCCTCGGCGACCTTCGTCGCTGTCGGCGCCTGGCTGGCCGGCGGCGCCCTCCTGACCTTCGTCTGGGAAGCCGCACCCCGCCTCGACCAGCTTCTGTCCCGCCCGAAACGGAAGGACCGCCGCCGCTAGCCGGGCCTCAGTGGCTGACGCTCTTCGAGAACAGGTTAATGACCAGCACCCCGCTCACGATCAGCCCCAGTCCGGCGATCGCGGGCAGGTCGAGCCTCTGCTTGAACAGGACCACGCCGATGGTCGCGATCGCCACCACGCCCAGCCCGCTCCAGATCGCATAGGCCAGCCCGACCGGGATCTGCTTCAACGCAATCGACAGCAGATAGAAAGCGACCAGATAGCAGGCCGCCATCCCGACCGTCGGCCAGGGTTTCGTGAACTGCTGCGACATCTGCAGCATCGTCGTTCCGGCGACCTCCAGCGCGATCGCCCCGGCCAGCGCCGCCCAGGTCAGCGGGCTCATGCTCCCGTCTCCATCAGCACATGGCCCGGCGTCAGCAGCGACAGCAGAGCGCGCCGCTGCTCCGGCGACACCTGATAGACGCCGAAGATATCCGACATCCACAGCCCGTCGGCGACCAGCCGCAGCAACAGGGCGTCATCCGCGCCGACCGGATCGGTCGGGTCATCCGCCCGCGCCGCCGCCGTCGCCGCCGTCCAGCGGTCCCGCAACGAAGGCTCGACCGCACAGGCCGCCAGGATCGCCCGCCCGATGCTCGTGTCCTCACTGGTCACCGCATCATTGATCGTCACCCGCAGATACGCCCGCGCCAGTCGGCCATAGGGCTGCGGATCGCGCTCGGCCTCCGTCAGGATCGCCTCGCTGAACAGGGCGCCGAGGTGGTCCACCACGCCTTCCAGCAGCGCCATCTTGGTCGGGAAATGGTGCAGCAGCGCGCCCTTGCTCACCGTCGTCCGCGCCGCCACCGCGTCCAGCGTAAAGCCCTTCGGCCCCAGTTCGGCGATCACCTCCAGCGCCTTGTCGAGGAGTTCTGCTCGGGTCGTGTCGGGCGCGCGGCGGCGGGTCAGGGTATCCATGCAGCGCTACATACCGTCCGGACGGTAAGCGTCAAGGCAACTCCCCCGTGGCGGGCGGTCGCGGCCTCCTCTATATGGCCCGCCATGGCTGCCCGTCCCCCTCTCGTCGCCCTCAAGGATGTCCGTCTTCAGGACGGTCAACGCCCGTTGTTCGACGGTGTCGACATGGCCATCGAGCCGCGCACCCGCGCCGCCCTCGTCGGTCGCAACGGCGCGGGCAAGTCCACCCTGATGAAGCTGGTCATGGGTCTGATCGAGCCGGACGCCGGCGACCGATCGGTGCAGGCCGGCACCCGCTTCGCCTATGTCCCGCAGGAGCCGGACATCAGGGGTGAGACCCTGCTCGACTATGCCGCCTCCGGCGAGGCCGAGCGCTGGACCGCCGAAAGCTGGCTGACCACCTTCGGGCTCGATCCGCACAAGCCTGCCGTCAACCTGTCGGGCGGCGAGACCCGTCGCGCCGCCCTGGCCAAGGCCTTCGCCGAAGAGCCCGACCTGCTCCTGCTCGACGAGCCGACCAACCACCTCGACATCCTCGCCATCGAACTGCTCGAGAACGAACTGCTCTCGGCCCGCTTCGCCGTCCTGGTCGTCAGCCACGACCGCGCCTTCCTCAACCGCGTCACCCAATCCGTGCACTGGCTGGAAGGCCGCAAGGTCCGCACCCTCGACAAGGGCTTCGTCGCCTTTGACGAATGGGCCGCCAAGGTCATGGAGGAGGAAGCCGAAAGCCTCCGTCGCCTGACCAAGAAGATCGAGGCCGAGACCTACACCTTCTACCGCTCCATCACCGCCCAGCGCACCCGCAACGAGGGCCGCGCCCGCGCCCTGATGGCCATGCGCGCCGACCGCGCCGAGCGGGTCAAGGATCTGCCCCGCGAACTCCACCTCGGCGTCGACAGCGGTGCGACCTCCGGCAAGCTGGTCGCCGACCTCAAGGGCGTCTCCAAAACGTTTGGCGACCGCACCATCTTCAAGGGCCTGACCACCCGGGTCATCCGGGGGGATCGTCTGGCTATCGTCGGTCCCAACGGCGCGGGCAAGACGACACTCGTCAAGGTCCTGCTCGGCGAACTCGCGCCCGACGAAGGCACGGTTCGCCTCGGCGCCAACCTCGAGCCCGTCTATCTGGACCAGTCCCGCGAGGGTCTGAAGTCCGACATGACCCTGTGGGACGCCCTCACGCCCGGCGGCGGCGACTCCATCCTCGTGCGCGGCCACTCCAAACACGTCGCCGCCTACGCCAAGGACTTCCTGTTCCAGGAAGCCCAGTTGCGCCAGCCGATCTCCACCCTGTCGGGCGGCGAGCGGAACCGTCTCCTGCTGGCCCGCGCGCTCGCCAAGCCGGCCAACATGCTGATTCTCGACGAGCCGACCAACGACCTCGACATGGACACGCTCGAGAAGCTGGAAGAGCTGCTCGAGCAGTACGACGGCACCCTCATTCTGGTCAGCCACGACCGAGACTTCGTCGACCGCCTCGCCACCTCCACCATCGGCATGAACGGGCGCGGCGAC
>JAVHYH010000173.1 GCA_031119155.1 Brevundimonas sp. | reverse complement strand
CGTCTTCCCAAATTTCTCCAGTCTTGATCGCGCGACGCAACGCATCCCGCTCGGCCTTGAGCCGGCGGAACGCCTCGTCCTGCCCCGGCACGCCACGCGCCGAAGACAGGGCGTCTTCCAGGGCGGCGACACGGGTTAACGCATCAAACGCCTGCGACCATCGGATCCTCGTCTCGCCGAGGGGCTTGTCTGCAGCCAGGAAAGGCGCGCCGGACTTTGCCGCCGCCTTCTCGACCTCGCGCATCAAGACGTCATGACCCGATTGCGCCAGATGGCGACGCAGGGCCGCAGAGTCAAGGTCTTGGCCCGAGAAGCGTAGCCGAACCATCTCCTGCGCCAGTCCATTCAGCGACGGATCGCCGAAACCATGGGCGGCGATCGCCTCCAGATGGTCATCCATCCGCTCCGGATCATCAATGGCGCCGTGGGCCAGCGCCGCCGCGACCGGCTCGATGGCCCGGCTCAGCGACTGCATGGCCTGGGCGCCCTCGGCGGTCTGTCCCAGCTTGGGCGGAGGACCGCCGAAACGGCCCCTGCCCTGCCCGTACCCCTGACCGCCGGACTGGGCCGGGGGCGGACGGCGCGACGGGAAGGCGGCGTCGAACCGCTCGAACATCTCGCGGCGGTATTGCTCGGCCAGATCCTTGTCCTGAATGGCCGACGCCTGCTGGCGCAGCCGTCCCTTGAAGCCGGCGCGGCGCTCGGGCGTGTCCAGCGGCTCGGCCTCCGCCTCCTTCTGGAACAGCACCTCGGCGAAGGGCTTGGTCTCGGCCAGCGCCTGCCTCAGGGCCGGGGCGCCGCGGTCGCGCAGGATGTCGTCCGGATCCTGCCCGCCGTCCAGCAGACAGAAGCGGAAAGAGCGACCGGGTTTCAGCTGCGGCAAGGCCCGATCCACGGCGCGATAGGCCGCCCGCCGGCCCGCCGCATCACCGTCAAAGCACAGCACCGGCTCGGACGACACCCGCCACAACCGCTCCATCTGCTCCTCGGTCAGGGCGGTGCCCATCGGGGCCACGGCCGGGATGCCCGCCCGCTGGCAGGCGATCACGTCCATATAGCCCTCGACCACCACGATCCCTTGCTCGCCCCGCGAGGCGGCGCCGAGGATGCGGCGGGCTTCCGGCAGGCCGTACAGGGTCGCCCCCTTGTGGAAGAGCGGGCTCTCCGGGCCGTTCAGATATTTGGCGCGGTCATCCGGGTTCATCGCCCGGCCGCCGAAGCTGACGATGCGGCCGCGCGCATCGAGGATCGGGAACATCAGCCGGTCGCGGAACCGGTCATAGGGCTGGCCGCCGCCTTCCGGCGAGATCAGCATCCCGGCCTCGACCAGATCGCCCGGCTTGGCCCCGCGCTGGATCAGGGCCTGCTTCAGCCCCTCGCGATCGTTGGGCGCGTAACCCAGGCCGAAGCGCTCCCACTGGTCCTCCGGCAGGCCGCGCCGCTCCAGATACTCCCGCGCCGCCTTGCCCGGCGACCGGCGCAGATTAGCCGCGAACCATTTCTGGGCCAGGTCCATCCAGTCGTTCAGACCCTGACGCTTCTGCTCGCGCTCCTGCGCCTGCGGATCCTCGGCGGGAAGCTGCATCCCCGCTTCCGCTGCCAGCCGCTGCACCGCCTCGACGAAGCTCAGCCGTTCCGTCTCCTGCAGGAAGCTGATGACGTCGCCATGCTTGCCGGACGAGAAATCGTGGAAGAAGCCCTTGTCGTCATTGACGAAGAAGGACGGCGACTTCTCCTTCGAGAAGGGCGACAGGCCGACGAACTCGCGTCCCTGACGCTTGAGCTTCACCGACCGCCCGATAACGTCGGACGGGCGAAGGCGGGCCTTCAGTTCCTCGATGAAGCGATCGTCAAAGCGCACCGTCGCCTTATAGCGCGCGACTCAGCCAATGGCCGCGATTTACCTTTCATTAACCAAGAAGGCGAAACGGCGACCTTAAGCGTCTGATTCAAATCATAATTTCGAGGAACTATCCACAGGTCTTGTGGATTATCCACGCAACTGTCCCAGAAACAGGACGGTCTTCGACGGCCTCGCAGCGGACGCTGTGACGACGTTCAGGATTGAAAGCCTTCCCATGTTCATCGCCATCGCCCGTCCGGCGGTGGAGCCTCAAGGCCCCGACGCCGTCGCCGTCCCCGGTTCCCCCGCTGTCCCGTTCGTTTCGCCCCGCGCTCTGCACGCCCGGCTGCTCGAGAACGCCGCCCTCCGGCGGATGCGCGGACTGGAACGACGGCGCAGCAACCGGCCCGACGACGCCGACTACTGGCTGCACGCCGCCCCCGTGGCGGTCCGCAAGGCCTGCGCCCTGCGGGACGACATCGGGTTCGCCGCCCTGCCCTGACGCTCGCTGCGACGGCCTGCCCCCATCAAAGGACTAGGCGCCGCGACCGGACCGGTGTTCTCTCCCGCGTATCGCTGAGGGGGAAAACCAGCCATGAAACTCGCCGCTACGGCCATCGCCGCCGTCCTGTTCGCCACGCCCGCCGCCGCGCAGGACATCGCCGGCCCGGTCGCCGCCGCCGTCGATCAGTTCGGCCAGAGCATGGCGGAATCGATGACCGGCGGGCCCGGCGTCTTCGTCACCGCCCAGGGCAAGGCGCCCCTGCCGCACAACAACGGCCTGCCGCTGACCCTGAACATCAAGGGCGAGGGCGCGACCGCAGCCGCCGCCGTGGCCGACCGCAACGCCCAGCTGGAGCGCGTCCGCGCCGCCGCCAACAATTTCGACGTCGCCGTCGAGGTCGGCGCCACGTCCTACAGCATCTCCGAGGCCGATGAGTTCGCGGCCATGGACTGGTCCGGCATGAGCGAAAGCGCCGCCGCCGACGCCGCCGCCTATGCTGTCGAAGCCGCCGTGGAGGCCGCGGACACCGGCGCGGACGCCGCCCCCGCCCGCACCGTCACCGCCTCGGTGCAGGTGAAGATCGACCGCCCCAATGAAGCCCGCCTGCCCGGCTTCATCGACGCGCTGGTCAACGCCGGAGTAACCGATCTGGACGACAGCCTGAACGGCATGAACCTGGGCGCCATGCAGCCCTTCCTGTCGCTGCTGGGCCTCGATACGGCTCGCGATCCCGGCGAGGCCGTCTGGAACGCCGCCACCGCAGACGCCGTCGCCCGCGCCCGGGCGCAGGCGGACGCCATCGCCTCGGCCTCGGGCCGCCCGCTGGGTCAGGTCCGCTATGTCTCGGTGCTGATGCGCTCGCACGACGGCGAGAACGCTCTGGTCAGCGTCGCCGTGCGGTTCGGTCTGGAATAGGATTCGCCCTCCCCTTCATGGGGAGGGAGAAACCCGGCCTACTTCATCGAGTCCGCGAAGCGCTGGAACAGGTAGAGGCTGTCCGTCGGTCCCGGAGAGGCTTCCGGGTGGTGCTGGACGCTGAACACCGGCTTGCCCTTCAGGGCAATGCCGCAGTTGGTGCCGTCGAACAGGCTGACGTGGGTCTCTTCCACCGCGTCCGGCAGGCTGTCGCGATCGACGGTGAAGCCGTGGTTCATCGACACGATCTCGACCTTGCCGGTCGTCAGATCCTTCACCGGATGGTTCGCGCCGTGGTGGCCCTGATCCATCTTCACGGTCTTGGCGCCCAGCGCCAGCGCCAGCATCTGGTGGCCCAGACAGATGCCGAAGACCGGCTTGCCGCTTTCGACCAGCTTCTTGATCTCCGGCACCGCATACTCGCCGGTGGCGGCCGGATCGCCCGGACCGTTCGACAGCACGACGCCGTCCGGATTGCGGGCCAGCACCTCTTCGGCGGTCGTGGTCGCCGGAACCACGGTGATCTTCGCGCCGGTCGAGGCCAGCGCCCGCAGGATGTTGCGCTTCACGCCGTAGTCGATGACCACCACCGACTTGTCGGCGGCGTCGACGCGCGGGTGGCCTTCCGGCCAGTCCCACAGCCCTTCGTCCCATTCGAACGCCTGCAGGGTCGAGGCGGGCTTGGCGAGGTCCAGGCCGACCAGACCGGTCCAGGCCTTGGCCTCGGCCACGAGGGCGTCGAGGTCGAAGTTTCCGTTCGGATCGTGGGCGATGACCGCGTGCGGCGCGCCGGTGTCCCGGATGCGGGCGGTCAGGGCGCGGGTGTCGATGCCGGCCAGACCGACGACGCCGCGACGCTTCATCCAGCCGTCAAAGTCGCTTTCGGCGCGATAGTTGGCCGGGTCGGTCGGCACGTCGCGGAAGATCGCGCCCTTGGCCGAAGTCTCGGATCCGCCGCCGATCTGTTCGATGTCTTCCACGTTCACGCCGACATTGCCGACGTGCGGGAAGGTGAAGGCCAGGATCTGGCTCATGTAGGAGGGGTCGGTCAGGATTTCCTGATAGCCGGTCATGGCGGTGTTGAAGACCACCTCGCCCAGCGCCGTGCCCGTCGCGCCGCAGCCGATTCCCTGGAAGATCGTGCCGTCCGCCAGCGCCAGAACGCCTGTGACGCCGGGAAGAAGGGTCTGGGTCATGGCGCGCTCCGTAAGGCCGTAATCCGGCGAACAAACGGCGCGGTGGTTAGGCCCCCTGACCCTCACGGTCAACGCGTGATCCCGACTTTCTCAGGAATACCAGCCAGGCGACGGTCATCAGGACCACGAAACCGAGCGTCGGCAGGATGTATCCGGGGGCCGCGGCGGCCACGGCGGCGACCGCGAACAGCAGGCCCAGCACCGCGATGATCCGCGCGCCGGGCGTCTTCGCCAGCCGGAACAGGGACAGCGAACAGACCGCATAGATGCTGAGCGTCAGCACCGAGGTCACGCCCACCAGAATGCCGAACTGCCCGCCCAGCGTCGGCTGCCCCGACAGGACGGCGATCACGCTCATGAAGGCCGCGCCCAGCAGGGGCGTCACCACCGGCGTCTTGGTGGCCGAGCCGAAGCCGGACGGCAGATACCCCTGCTGCGCGGCGGCGCGGGCGGTCTCGCCGCCCATCATGGTCCAGCCGCCGATGGTGCCGAGGGTCTTGATGATGGCGCAGACGGCGACGACGCCGGCGATGGAGCCGCCGAACACCCGCGCGGCCAGATCGGCATAGGGGCTGGTCGAATGGGCCAGCTGGGCGACCGGGATCACCCCGAACACCGCCACGGTCGCCGCCACATAGACCACGGTCGCCAGCAGGGCGCCCGCCACCGAGGCGCGGCGCACATCCGTCGCCGGATGCCGCACGCGGTGCGACAGGGCCGCGGCGCTTTCGACGCCCAGATAGGCCCAGAAGATGATGGCCAGCGAAGCCGGGACGGTCTTCAGCAGGGGCTCGCCCGACGGGCTCCAGGAGGCGGCGAAGACCTGCGGCTCGAAGGCGCTCACGCCCGCCGCCACCGCGATCACGATGGGGATCAGGCCGATGACCAGCGCCGCCGCCGCCAGCCAGGAGGCGGTCCGCGCACCGATGATATAGGCGATGGTGGCCACCCAGATCAGGCCGAGATTGCACAGGGTCGCCGCCACCGGATCCTTTAACGCCGGCCAGAAGAAGCCCAGATAGCCAGTCGCCGCCACGGCCACGGCCACATTGCCGACCAGACAGGCCATCCAGAAGGCCAGCGAGACCTGAAAGCCGGCGAACCGGCCCAGCCCCTTTTCCGCGAAGCCGGACAGGCCGTCCGCCTTGGGCGCCACCCGGCCCAGTGCGCCGAACACCAGCGCCAGGGTGCAGGCGCCCACCGCCGCCACCAGCCAGCCGATCAGGCTGGAACTGCCCGTCGAGGCCAGGCTGACCGGCAGCAGGTACAGGCCCGAGCCGATCATGTTCCCGGCCACGACCAGCGCGGCCAGCCCCCAGCCCAGCTTGTGCCGGTCGGCCAGGGGGTCTTCGGGCAGCGGAATGGAGTGTTCGGTCTGGCTCATGGGCGCAGGTGCCCCCGCACGCCCCCTTCCGTCAACCGTGGCCTCAGACGGTGAGGACGTCCATCCCGGCGAAGACGGCGTGGGTCGCGCCTGCCTGATGGGCGGCCAGGCCCCGATCCGGCCGCAGGTTCAGCAGCATCACCTGCTCGCTCGCCTCGCGCGCCGCACCGATCAGCAGCGCCGCCTGCGCCCAGTCGCGGGCGTTGTCATGCGTCACCCCGGCGAAGTCGAGCGACAGGCAGCGCGGCTTGACCGCCGCCAGCCGCCGCACCGCGCCGATATCCGGCGAGACGTGCAGGATCGCCCCCTGTCGCCGGGTCTCGAAATGGCTGATCGCCGCCTCGACCGCATCCGGCGACGCCTGCTCCAGCCCGCCCATGACCTCCACCAGCAGAACGCCCGGCCGGTCGTGCTGCATCTCGGTGCACAGCAGCGAGAACCGTCCCCGATTGGTCGCCACCGTGCGCCAGAAGGCCGGCAGGACGCCGCTCTCGTTCTCGCCCAGCTTCAGCATATCGAGGCCCTGATGCAGGGCCTGCAGATCGATCCGCTGCAGGTCCGCCGGCTCCAGAGCCTTGCGCCCCAGTCCGGTCAGGGCGCGCTCGCCGCCCGAGTGCCGGACGGTGCGCCGGATGCGACGGCTGACCGGCGTTGAGCGCGCCAGATCGAACACCGGTTGCGCGGCCAGGGTGACCGTCAGTTCGCGCCCGGCCCGTGTGACCATCTGGAAGGTCAGGCTCTCGTACGGCGTGGCGTAGGCCCGCCGTTCCAGCGGCAGGACACTGTCCGGCCGCGGCACTGTCTGCTCGTCCGGCGGAAGCGGCCTGTCGCCCCACGCCGATCCGTCGGGCGGCCCGCGCCGCCCCGTCGGATTACCCATCATGACCGGCTCCTTGCGTGCCCCCCGGTCTGTTCCGAGGAACCAGCCTGTGCCCGGTTCGCGAAGATATCCCTGACAAACATGGTCACGATCGCATTGATCATTAACGCCCGGACGCCGATGCGCTCGACGTGCGCGCGAATTCGGTTCAGGGAGCGGCCATGAACATCACCACGGTCGGCCTCGATGCCGACGACACCCTCTGGCACAACGAGACCATC
>JAVHYH010000172.1 GCA_031119155.1 Brevundimonas sp. | reverse complement strand
GCCTGGATCCAGAGCATGGGCGTATTGAGCGCGGTCAGGACGGGCAAGGGATCATAGGACCAGGGCGTGCCGATATCGAGGCGGGGCGCCATGGCGATGATGGCCTCGTCGGGGGTGTTGAGCAGGAAGCCGGTGAACTCGCCCCGGATGTCGGCGAACCAGGGCTCGGAGCGATAGCGGGCGCGGACGGCGTGCAGGTCGTCGAAGCCGACGGCGCCATGGCTGGCGATGAAGGCGCCGGTGACGTCGGTGATGGCGCGGGCCTGTGCGAGGACGTCGGGACCCCAGCCCTTGCCCTTGAGATCGAGCTGGACCTGATCGGCGTCCTCGGACAGCGGGCCATAGGCGAGGCCGAAGCCGATGGTGACGAAGTCGACCGGCGTCAGGCTGGCCGCCAGCGGGGCGACCCAGCCACCCTGACTGCCGCCGTGCAGGCCGACGCGCCCGGCGCGGGCTCCGGCGAGACGGCGGGCCTCAAGCACGGCGGCGGCGGCGTCTTCGGCCAGCAGATGGAAGTCCTGGGTGTAGGTTCCCTCGGAGCCGCCCGAGCCGCGCTTGGCGTAGACGAAGACGCCGACGCCGGAAGCCGGGGCGAAGCGCTGGAAGGCGTTGAAGTCGAGGGCGTTGGCGCCTTCGGAGCCGTGGACCTCGACCATGACGGGGACCGGGCCGTCGCCGGGCGGGAGGATCAGGCGGCCGTTGAGGCGGGTTCCGTCGCGGCTGGTGAAGGTGGTCTCCCGGCTGTCGAGGGGGATGCGGGCTCCGGTCTCGCCCTCGAAGACGATGCGGTTGTCTTCGCAGGCGCCGAGCTGGGGCTGGGGGCCTTCGACGCGGCGGGTGGAGCCGAGGGTGCTGGTCCAGTGGCCGTCGGCGCTCACGGTCATGCGGGCGGTGGAGCCGTCGAGGCGACGCCAGCGCAGGCCGCGGTCGGACAGGGGGGCGACATCGACCCAACTGCCGTCGTCCAGCCGATAGACGCCGACATGGCAGGCCGTGGCCGGGTCGGGGCGGGCGTCCACATCCGCCCCCGGAAGCTGGGCGAGGGCCGGGGTGGCGAGGAGGGAGAAGGCGAGCATCAGGGGCAGGGCGCGGGGCATGGGGTCCGATCCGGTGGAGGTCTGGTCGAACCGGATTGCCGGGCGGGCGGCGGCTCGCTAGGCCTGACTTCGCGAACGGCGCCGGGGCTGCGCGAACGGAGCGACATGGGCGATCAGGCGGTCAGGGCGGGGGAGGTGTCGGCGCGGCGACGGTGGGCGCTCGACCTCGGCCTGCTGGCCGCCATCGGGCTGATGATGGGCTTCCTGGCCCCCTTCGCCTCGGATCAGGCGCCGGTCGTCGGCCGCTACGCCCACTGGATGGTGGTGATGGTCGGGTGCGGCTTGATCGGGGTCTGGCTGGATCGAGTTTTGAGCCGCCGCGTCGGGGCGCTGTGGCGGCGGACGTTGGTGGTCTCGGTGGTGATGACGCCGCCGTCGGCCCTGCTGGTGATGGCCAGCGGGCGGCTACTGGCGGGCGGGAGGTTCACCGGGCCGATCTATCTGGACCTGCTGTGGCAGGTCTGGCCGGTCTGTCTGGCAGTGATGGCGGTGCGGGCTGTGGTCTGGCGCCGCGCGCCGGTGAAGGTCGAGACGCGCACCGTGATCGCGGCCCCTCTGCCCGATGCCGAGGCGGCGTTCCGGCGGCGGCTATCGGCGAAGCGGCGCGGGGCGCGGCTGATCGCCGTGGAGGCGCACGACCACTATCTGAAGGTCCACACCGATGCGGGCGAGGAGCTGATCACGCTGAGGTTCGCCGATGCGCTGACGGAACTGGCGGGGGCCTATGGCTGGCGCGTGCACCGGTCATGGTGGGTGGCGGCGGAGGCGGTGGAGAGCGCGCGCTGGCGGCGGGGCGTGGGGGAACTGACGCTGGCGGGCGGTCTGACCGCGCCGGTGAGCCGGACCTATCGGGCGGTGTTGAAGGAGGCGGGCTGGGGTTAGAGGAACCGCGCCTTCACATCGACGCTGGAGCGTTCGCCCACCGCGTCGAAACACTGCGCCAGCCAGTCCTCCGCCGCCTCTCGTCCGTAGCCCTTGAGCCGGTTGAGGAAGGTCCACTCCGTGTCGAACTTCGAGCCCAGTGACAGCGCCCCCAGCCAGCGGTCGCTTTCGATGGCGTGCATGCGGATGGCCTGGACGCGGTGGCGGTCGCCGGGTTGGAGCTGGCCCTCGGCGATCAGGGACTGGAGCAGGGCGAAGGCGCGCAGTTCCGAGACCAGCGGGGCGTTGAAGACGATCTCGTTCAGGCGATCCATGATCTCGCCCGCGGCATGGGGCGTCTCGTCCCGGACGAAGGGGTTGAGGGGCAGGATCAGGATGTCGTCCGGCGTGTCCGGATGGATCAGGGGCCAGAGCGCCGGATTGGCGAGGTAGCCGCCGTCCCAATAGGGCTCGCCGTCGATCTCGACCGCCTGGAAGAGGTGGGGCAGGCAGGACGACGCCAGCAGGACGTCCGGCGTAATCTCGGGCGTGCGGAAGATGTGGGCGCGGCCCTGTTTCACCGCCGTGGCCGAGACGAAGAAGCGGATGGCCGAGGCGCGGACGGCGTCGAAGTCCACCGCGTTGTCGAGCACCCGCTTGAGCGGGTTCAGGTTGAAGGGATTGAACTGGTAGGGGCTCATCGAGAGGGCGAGGTTCTCGCCGGTGCGCCACAGGCCGGTGTCCTTCAGCCAGCCGGGCGTCAGGGCCTGGCTCCAGATCGAGCTGTCGCCGAAGACGTTGCGGCCGCCCGACTGGTTCACCTCGCGCCAGAGCTTGTCGAGCTGGGTGCGGGCGGCGTCGGGACCGCCGGCCTCCAGCCCGCTGATCAGGGCGGCGCCGTTCATCGCTCCGGCTGAGGCGGCGGTGACCGCGCGCACGTCCAGGCGGCCGTCTTCCAGCAGACGATCCAGAACGCCCCACTGGAAGGCGCCGTGGGCGCCGCCGCCCTGCAGGGCGAGGCTGATGGTCGGGCGGGGGGAGGCGGCCTTGGGTCTGGTCAAAGCCGATCTCCTTGCTTCGCTATTGCGCGGTCCAGCCGCCGTCGATGGAGAAGCTGGCCCCGTTGGCCGAGGCGCCGAGGTCGCTGACCAGATAGAGGAACATACCCGCCAGCTGGTCCGTGGTGACGAATTTCTTGGTCGGCTGGGAGCCGAGGATGACGTCCTTGAGGACCGCTTCCTTCGACATGCCGCGCGTGCGGGCCTGATCGTCGATCTGCTTGGAGACGATGGGGGTTTCGACGAAGCCGGGGCAGATGGCGTTGCAGGTGATGTTGTCCTGCGCGACCTCGAGGGCGACGGTCTTGGTGAAGCCGATGACGCCGTGCTTGGCGGCGACATAGGCCGACTTGAACGGGCTGGCGACCAGACCGTGGGCCGAGGCGATGTTGACGATCCGCCCGCGCCCCTGCGCCTTCATGATCGGGATGGCCGCCCGCGTCGCATAGAAGGTCGACGACAGGTTGATGGCGATGATCTGCTCCCACTTGTCGGCGGGGAATTTCTCGATGGCCTCGACGTGCTGGATGCCGGCGTTGTTGACCAGGATGTCGACGCGGCCCAGCTCGTGCTTCGCATAGGCGACCATGTCGGCGACTTCCTCGCCGCGCGTCATGTTGGCGGCGTGGTAGCGGACACGGACGCCGCAGCTGGCTTCCATCTCGGCGCGGGTGCGTTCGATCTCGGCCGGATCGCCCAGACCGTTGATGACCACGTCGCCGCCGCGACTGGCCACGGCCTTCGCCAGCGCCAGACCGATGCCGGAGGTGGAGCCCGAGATGACCGCGACCTGACCCTTCAGATCGCCGATATCGCGGAACGGCTCGCTCTCGCCGGAGGAGGCTTCACCGCGCTTGGGCCACTGGAACATTTCGTTTCCCCGTTGGAGGTCTTTGCGACTCTACCGCCGGTCATACGCCAAGACGAGCGTCGGGCTCAAGAATTTCCCGATCTGGTGAATATCCAGTCGTTTTCGGTCGAGGCGGCGGCGTCGAAGCGGTAGCCGTCACGGTCGAAGCCCTTGAGGTCCTCGGCCTTTTCGATCCGCTGATCCACGGCGTAGCGGGCCATGGTCCCGCGGGCGCGCTTGGCGTGGAAGGAGATGATCCGGCGCTCGCCGTCCTTCTCCTCGTAGAAGTTCGGAGTGACGACCGGCAGCTTCAGCGCGCGGGCGTCGACGGCGCCGAAATACTCCTGGCTGGCCAGGTTCACGAGGGTCGGATCGGACTGTCCCTCGGCGTCGGCGTTCAGGCATTTCGAAATGCGGTCGCCCCAGAAGTCATACAGGCTGTCGCCGCGCCGGGTCTTCAGCCGGGTGCCCATCTCCAGCCGATAGGGCTGGATCCGGTCCAGCGGACGCAGCAGGCCGTAGAGGCCCGACAGGATGCGCAGGTGCGACTGGGCGTAGTCCAGTCCCGCCGCGTCGAGGGTGCGGGCCTGAAGGCCCTCATAGACGTCGCCGGCGAAGGCGAAGGCGGCCTGCACCCCGTCCAGCGACGCAGGCTGGAAGGCCTGGAAACGCTCGCGGTTGAGGCGGGCCAGATCGTCCGAAATGCTCATCAGGCTGCGCAGTTCGGCCACGGTGCGGGCGCGCGCGGTCTTCGACAGGGAGGCCGTGTCCTCGCGGAAGCGGCGCTCGGAAGCGGGCAGGGCGGGGTCGGCTTCGGTGAAGTCCAGCCGCTTGGCCGGGGAGAGGACGATCAACATGGCGCCCTGTTAGGCCCGTTCGGTGACGATTTGAACCGGGCGCGGGGTCGCGGGCCGATCAAGGCTTTCAGCTTCGCTGGGCATAGAGGGCGGAAAGCACCTGCGGCAGCCGCTCCGGCAGATCCTCGGCGATCAGGCCCGGACCGAACAGGCGGGCGGCCTCGGCGTGCATCCAGACGGCGGCGCGGGCGGCGTCGAAACTGTCCATCCGCTGGGCGATCAGCCCGCCGATCATGCCGGCCAGCACATCGCCGCTGCCCGCCGTCGCCAGCCAGGGCACGCCGTTGTCATTGTGGGCCAGTCGTCCGTCGGGGGCGGCGATCAGGGTCTCGGCGCCCTTCAGCACCACCACGGCCCCGGCGCGGCGCGCGGCCTCCATGGCGGCGAGCTCGCGGCCCAGTTCCAGCAGGCCGGGGAACAGGCGTTTGAACTCCCCCTCATGCGGGGTCAGGACGTCGTCGCGGTCCAGCAGGCCGAACAGCTCCTCCGGCCAGTCCTTGAAGACGGTCAGGCCGTCGGCGTCGATGACCAGCGCCGCCCCGGTTTCGGCCAGGGCGCGGATGTTGGCGGCGGTAGCGTCGTTCACTCCGGCGGCGGGGCCGATGACGATGGCGTCCTTCTCCCGCGCGGCGGCGGCCAGGGCCTCGTCGGTGGTGAAGGGCGCGACCATGACGGCCTCGATGGCCGAGGCGATGACCGGGACCGCATCCGGCGGACAGAGGATTCGCACTACGCCCGCGCCGATCCGCAGTCCGGCCCGCGCCGCCAGCCGCGCGGCGCCCGTCTGGCTGGCCTTGCCAGACACGACTCCCAGCCGCCCCCGCGCATGCTTGTGGGTGTCCACATCGGGCCAGGGCAGGGCTTTGCGCCAGTCCTCGTGGAGGTCAGGCGGGGTCGGGGCGTTCACTTCGCGTCTTCTCCGTTCACGGATGGCGTCTGCGATCGAAAAGGGCTTGCCTTATTGTGCAATGCAATGTCCCTTTGGTGCCCGAGCGCGAGGCATTCAAGAGCCCGCCCGGGAACGTCGATGAAAAAGATTGAAGCCGTCATCAAGCCCTTCAAGCTGGATGAAGTGAAAGAGGCGCTGCAGGACGCGGGCGTCCAGGGCATGACCGTGCTCGAGGCCAAGGGCTATGGTCGCCAGAAGGGCCATTCGGAGCTGTATCGCGGCGCCGAATACGTCATCGACTTCCTGCCCAAGATCAAGATCGAGGTGGTGGTCTCCGACGACCTGGCTCCCTCGGTGATCGAGGCCATCCAGACCGCCGCCCGCACCGGCAAGATCGGCGACGGCAAGATTTTCGTGTCTGACGTCCTGGACGTCATTCGCATCCGAACCGGTGAGACGGGCGCGCAAGCGGTCTGATCACCCCGACTATCGGCCGTCCCGCCCGGGCCGGTCGTGACGAACCTCCCCATAAGAAACAGGACTCTCGAAGATGAGCGACGCCGGCAAGATCCTTAAGGACATCAAGGAGAAAGACGTCCGTTACGTCGATCTTCGTTTCACCGACACGCGCGGCAAGCTGCAGCACGTCACCTTCGACATCGACATGGTCGACGAGGAATTCCTCGAGGAAGGCACGATGTTCGACGGCTCGTCGATCGCCGGCTGGAAGGCCATCAACGAGTCCGACATGCTGCTGAAGCCGGATCTGAAGACCGCCTACATCGACCCGTTCTACCAGCAGACGACCCTGTTCCTGTTCTGCGACGTGCTGAACCCGGACACCAACGAGCCCTATAACCGCGACAGCCGCTCGATGGCCAAGAAGGCGCTGGCCTATGTCCAGTCGGCCGGCGTGGGCGACACCGTCTATTTCGGCCCGGAAGCCGAGTTCTTCATCTTCGACGACGTGCGCTGGTCCACCCAGGCCCACGACACCGGCTACACCTATGACTCGACCGAACTGCCGGCCAACACGGGCGCCGAATATTCGGAAGGCAACATGGGCCACCGTCCGGGCGCCAAGGGCGGCTACTTCCCGGTGAACCCGGTCGACTCGGGCCAGGACCTGCGCGGCGAAATGCTGTCGGTCATGAAGGACCTGGGCCTCGACCCCGAGAAGCACCACCACGAGGTGGCGCCGGCGCAGCACGAGCTGGGTCTGAAATTCTCGGACCTGCTGACGATGGCCGACCGCCTGCAGCTCTACAAATACGTGATCCACAACGTCGCCGCCGCCTACGGCAAGACCGCGACCTTCATGGCCAAGCCGATGTTCGGCGACAACGGC
>JAVHYH010000003.1 GCA_031119155.1 Brevundimonas sp. | reverse complement strand
CAGATGTTCATCAGCTGGGCGTTGTCGCGGAAGCGGACGTTGGTCAGCTGGACCTTGCCGCCGACTTCGATGAACACACGTCCGGCGCCGTTGACCATGATGTCGGCGATGTCGTCACGGGCCAGCAGCGGCTCCAGCGGGCCATAGCCCAGCACATCGTTGACGATGTCCTGAACCAGGTGCTCCTGCTCGGCCACCGACATGGAGACGTTCTTGATCGCCACCAGTTCGGCGACGATGTCGCGGATTTCCTCGGCGGCGGTCTTCGGGTCGAGCTGGGCCAGCTGGGCCAGGTCGATGGTGTTCATCAGCGCGTTGAAGATCGTCGTCTTCGTGGCGTGATAATAGTCCGACTGCTCGCGGACGATCTCGGCGACCTGCTGGGCCTTTTTCAGCTGTTCGAAGCCGGGCGTGGCCTTGGGGCCGGGACCGTTCTGGGGCGCGGGGGCGGCGGGCTTGGGCCGGGTGGCCAGGGCGTCGAGACGGTCCGCGCCGGCCGGCGCGGCGGAGGGCGTCGTCTGCGGACGCGGAGCCTCCAGAACATCGCCCTCGCCGCCGAAGGCGAAGGCTTGGGTCTGGATCCCTTGTTGCGGCTGGAAGTTCGGCTCAGCGGAAGGCGCGGGCTGTGGGGCCGCCGGCGCCGGACGGGGCGCGGCGGGTGAACTGCCGGGTTGACCTGTGCGCTTGCCGAACACGCCTTACGACTTCTTCCTGAACAGGCCAGAGAACATGGACTTGCCGCCCGCCTTGGCCGCGCTGGGACCGGCCAGCAGCGGGATCTCGCGGCGCGAGACGATCTGCGCCAGCGTCTGGAAGGCCTCCGCGGCCTTGGTCTTGGCGCCGGCGTCCAGGATCATCTGACCATTGTTGGCCGCCGCGCCGAAGGTCTTGGCGTCGAACGGGATGATCAGGCTGGGGTGCACGCCCAGAGCCGCACCGAACTCCTTGGCGGGGATTTCCGGACGACCGGGCACGCCGACCTGATTGAGGACCAGACGCGGCGGGGCGTCGTTCGGACGGCCCTGCTTGATCAGGTCGATCATGTTCTTGGCGTTGCGCAGCGAGGCCAGATCGGGCGTGGCGACAACCACCACCTCGTCGGCGCTGATCAGGGTGCGGCGCATCCACGACGACCAGACGTGCGGCAGGTCCAGCACCACGAAGGGGGCGGTGGCGCGGATCTGGGTCGTCACCTCCTCGAAGGCCTCCGAGCTGATCTCCCAGTCGGTGTCCAGCGTGGCCGGGGCGGCGAACAGGCTCAGCTTGTCGGTGCAGCGAACCATCATCCGGTCCAGCAGCACCGGGTCCAGACGATCCGGCTGCGACAGGGCGTCGGCCACGCCATTCAGCGGATCCTGGTTGAAGTCCAGGCCGGCGGTGCCGAACGGCAGGTCATAATCGACGATGACGGTGTTGGCGCCGATCCGCTCGGACATCGCATAGGCGGTGTTGTGCGCGACCGAGCTGGCCCCCGAACCGCCGCGCGCGCCGACGAAGGCGATCGAACGGCCGACGAAGGGCTGGGCCGGATCGGCGAACAGGCCGCCGATCGCCGCGATCAGTTGCAGCGGTTGCAGCGGGGCGACCAGGTATTCGCTGACGCCGCGGCGCATCAGCTCGCGGAACAGCAGGATGTCGTTGGTGGCGCCGATGACGACCACCTTGGTGCCGGCGTCACAGACCTCGGCCAGTTGGTCGACTTCCCACAGCAGGGTCTGCGGGTCCTTCAGGCATTCGACCACGATCAGCGGCGGGGTCGGCTCGTGCTGATAGGCCTCGACGGCTGCGGCGACACCCCCGACCCGGATCTGGGTCGTGGCGCGCGACAGGCGACGGTCCTGCCCCGCGCGCTCGGCGGCGGCGAGGGTGTCCTGACGTTCGGCGAAGACGTGGATGGCGATGCGCGGCACCGACACCTCGACCGTCTGACCGCCGATGACGGGCGGCGAGAAGGCGGCCTGGGCGCCGGCGACCAGATCGCCGACCGGGTTGAACTCGGCGCCCGGCGCTTCGGGCTCCGACAGGGTCGTGTGTTGCTGCGGAACCGGCGGAGCCGTCGGGACCGCCGGGGCGGTGAACTGCAGCGGCGGACGACGCTCCACATCGCCTTCGATGATCGGCGCCTCGCCCGGGAAGGGCTGGGAGAGATCATCCCCGGTGGGGCCGGCGGGACCCTGGGCGACATAGCCCATGTCGAGGTCGAACTCGTCGTCCTCGAAATCTTCGAATGGGCGGGGGGCGAAGGCGTTGCTCATCTCGACCTATTCCACAGCCTGAGCGATGGCGCCCTGAACCAGGGTTTCCTGCGGCGCGGCGGTCGGCTGGCCCTTGCGGTAGTTGTCGAACACCACGGCGGCGCGGCCGGAATCGGCAGGCGTCATCACCCGGGCGCCGACGATGTCTCGCGGATCGGCGATCTGGGCGGCCATGTTGGCGTTGATGGCGCAACCCAGGCCCAGCGACGGGGCGTTGGAGAAACGTCCGCCCATGTCGCGGCGCTCGGCGGCGCAGTTAGGGATAACGGCGCGAACCGTCTCGAACCCGGCCAGCACAGGCGCGCGGGGGTTGGGGGCGTCGTAGGCCGCGACCTCGATGTTCTGGCCCGGCACGCCGGCGGCTTCCAGAGCCGAGCGGATGGCCCAGGTCTGACGCGAGGCGGCGGGGTCTTCGCCCGCCGGTCCCTGAACCTGGATCCGGCCCGTCCCGGTATCGGCGTAGCGAACCGCGAGATCGCGCAGGGCGGCGATCTGGTTCGGCGACAGCCCGTCCTCGTGAACCGCCAGCGCGATACGGTCGAGGCCCGGCTCGACCCGCAGGGCGTATTGCGACAGGGCGTTGGTCGGCGGCGTAACCGAACCCGTGGAGGCGCATCCGGCCAGCAGGGCCGTGGCGGAGAAGGCGAGAAGAAGGGAGCGCATCATCATCGGGGCCCTTATTCGATCACATAGCCGACAGGCCCGTTCCAGCCGGTCCCGGCCACGGCGGTTCCGCCGCGCGGCCCGTAGTGCTGGTCCAGCTGTCCGAACAGCAGGGTCTGGGCGTCATTGGCGATCTGCAGGCCGTCGGCGGGGGTCTGCATGGTCCCCGCGCCGGTCGGCGAGACGATGTAGGCCTCGACGATGATCACCAGCTCGGTCTCGCCGGAGATGTAGTCCCGCGAGCGGAACAGGGCGCCCAGCACCGGCAGGTCGCCCAGCGCCGGCAGGGAGTCGATATTCTGGCGGGTGTCTTCGCGCAGCAGCCCGGCGATCATCAGCGAGCCGCCCGAGGGCAGCTCCACCGTGTTCGAGGCCCGGCGCACGTTCAGGCCCGGAATGACGAGGGTGCGATCCGCACCGCCGCCGAGGGTGAAGGCGCCGACCTGGGTCAGCTCGGAGACTTCGGTCGACAGTTGCAGCGAGATGCGGCCCGGCGACAGGACGATCGGGCGAACCGCCAGACGCACGCCGTAGGGTTTGAACTCGACGCTGACCTTGGTGCTGCCCTCGTCGGTTTCCTGACCGACCGGGACCGGGAACTCGCCACCGGCCAGGAATTCGGCGGCCTCGCCGTTGGCGGTGGTGATGTTCGGTTCCGCCAGAATGCGGACCAGACCGGCGCGCTCGAAGGCGCGCAGGGCGGCGTTGGTGCTGGAGCCGTCGCCGGCGGTGTCCTGATAGCGGATGATCCCGCCGCCCAGCTGGTTGCCGTTGACCGCGAAGGTCGCGCCCTGGGTCAGGCTGAGTCCGTTGCCGACACTGGCGAGGACCGCCGTGGCGTCAAAACCCAGTTGCTTGATGGCGGTGCGCTGCACCTCGACGATGCGGGCCCGGACCATGACCTGATCGGAACCGGCGATGGTCATCATGTTGATGACCTTGTCCGGGGTGGCGACGAAGGCGCGGGCGACCTGGCTGGCGCGATCGGATTCGCCGGGGCTGAAGACCGTACCGGTCAGAATGATGCTGTCGTTGACCGCCTCGGCGCGGACGTTGGCGTTCGGCATCACGCGGTTGAGCGTGTCCTGCAGGGCCGAAACGCCGGCATCGACGCGAATGCGCAGCGACAGGATGGTGCGGCCCGCGCTGTCCAGCACGACCGCATCGGTTTCACCCGGCTGCAGGCCGATGATGGTGATGCGGCGCGGCGAATGCAGCATGGCCTCGGCCACGACCGGGTTCGGCACGATCACATCCCGGGCGTCCGCAGGCAGATCGACCGCCATGGAGGAGCCGCGCGGCAGACTGATCAGCTGGGCCTGGGCGCCCATGGAGACGGCGGCCCGGTTCTGGGCCTGGGCGGGAGCGACCGGGCTGGTCGCGACGACCGTCAGGGCCGCCAGGGCGACAGCGATGAAGCGCTTCATTGGACCACCACCACTTCCGGCGCGCCGCCACGATAGACCCGAACCGCCGAAGCCTGCCGCGCTGTCGGGGTCGCCGTGCGTCCCGACGGACCGGCCGTATCGGCATAGGAACGCAGCACCAGGCTCAGTTCGCCCTCGGACTTGGCGAGCGCGAGGGCCTCGGCGTCGCGCGGGCCGACTTCCAGCGTCGCGGTGGCGCCGATCACGGCCTGTTCGTCATCGCCGGCGCGGGTCGACTGGTCGATGGCCAGAACCTTGATGTTCTGCATGACCGTGCCGGCGGTGAATTTCGGACGGTCGCCTTCGGACGTGCCGACATTCGAAAGATTGGTTTCGCGGGTCAGGACCACGTCCACGCGGTCGCCCGGCAGGATGAAGCCGCCGGCGGCGGTCTCGACCGTCACCCGGATGGCCATGGCGCGCATGCCCGGCTCCAGATAGGCGGCCATGTAGCCGCTGTCCCCGGCGCGCACGATCTTGCGCATCACGATGGGTTCGCCGGCGAGGATAGGTTCACGGACGACCGATCCGACATAGTCGGCCTTGGCGCCCCCGGTCGCCAGATTCGTGGCGGCGCGGGTCACCGAGGCGACCGCGCCTGCGGGCTTGCCTTCCACCGTCTCGGGCGCGGGGGCTGCGTCAGCCGAGGGGATCGGCACGGAGCCGTCGGTGATGAAGACCGGATTGACCTCGTCAGCCGGCCATTCCTTCCATTCCATGTCGCCTTCGGTCAGGCGTTGACCGGGCTGGAGATCCTTGGCGGCGACCAGAACCTTGGCCATGGGCCTCGTCTCGACCGGCTCGGCGGTGGCGACGGCTGTGGGTTGCCCCGAAGAGGATCCCATGGCGCGAACGACCAGCGCCAGGCCGATGGCGGCCACGGCGGCGATGCAGATCACGATGATACGGGCAGGCTTCATCGACGGTCTCCGGCGGGCCAACCCGGACACGTGAATCGGTCCTTCGGCCCCCTACCGTTAACGACCATGCCGGGTGCGGGTTAACGCGGGCCTAAGTCATCCACAGGGCCGCCTATCCGGCGATGAAAAGCATCACCAGTGCGGATGACGGGTAGGCCATCAGGGCGCCGGCCGCGATGGCCACGCCATAGGGAATGTCGCCCTTCGGCTCCATCAGGGTGACGATCCAGCCGGGCGCGCCGGCCAGATAGGGGCGCGAATGGAAGCGGGCGAAGATCAGGAACAGGCAGAACAGGCCACCGACCAGCGCCGTCCAGAGCAGGAACATGCCGGACCCCTGGAACCCCAGCCACAGACAGGCCGAGGCCATCAGCTTGGCGTCGCCTCCACCGATCCAGCGCAGGGCGAACATGCCCATTCCGACCAGCAGGGCCGCAAAGGCCACGGCGAAATGCACGCCGAGCTGCGTCAGCGGCAGGCCTACGGCGAGAGCGGCGGGCAGGAAGCCGGCGATCAGCGCCAGCGAGATCCAGTTCGGAATCCGCATCGTGGTCAGGTCGCTGAGCCCTCCGACGATGACCAGAAGAGGCATGACGCCCAGAAGGATCAGGGACACGGTTTCCATCATCCGACCCTGCCGTCATCACGGTTAAGACCGCGTTTCCCACATGCCCGCAACACAAAGGGCCGGAGCGTTTCCGCTCCGGCCCTGCCGATCTTCTGGATGGTCCCTGAGGCTTAGGTGCCGGGGGTGCCGCCCATGCCGCTCACGACGGCGTTGAACTTGGTCTTGATGGTCGAGCCCAGCGCGGTCACGGCCGAGATGATCACGACGGCGATCAGGGCGGCGATCAGGCCATACTCGATGGCGGTGGCGCCCGACTCGTCGGACACGAACTTCGAAATGAACTTGGTCATCTGCTTTCCCTTTTTCCCAGGTTGGGTCGACTGATAGGCAGTCAGGGAAAACGGTTTCCCGCCGTGCCCCCCTGAACGAGATGCAGTCTGATACAGCCGAGGTTAAACTTGCGCGTATGGACGTGCTTACCGGGGCGTTACTGTAAAATGGCCCTCGCATGTCTGAAAAAAGCAGAAGGGCCGGGGCGTATCGCCCCGGCCCTTCGCCGGTTTCAAGACGTTTCCGCCAGGCTTAGGTGCCCGGGGTGCCGCCCATGCCGCTCACGACAGCGTTGAACTTGGTCTTGATGGTCGAGCCCAGCGCGGTCACGGCCGAGATGATCACGACGGCGATCAGGGCGGCGATCAGGCCGTACTCGATGGCGGTGGCGCCCGACTCGTCGGACATGAACTTCGAAACGAACTTGGTCATTGTGTTTATCCCTATGGATCGAGGTGTAGCGAGCTAACTGACGCGGGGGGAGCCGGCAGCCCGCTGGACCCCCAAAACGCAGGATGGTTATCGCCCGGATCGGTTAAATTCCGGTCTGCGCTCTTGGTTACCGGCGGGTTTACTCTAAGAAAACGCAGCAAAGCTCACTAAAGTTAGTGGTTTGAGGGCCTCCCGAGGGCCTCCAATGCTCATTTCAGACTTTCTTGAGGATTGGAGCGGCAGTGTCCGGGCCACGCTCACGCGCGCGCCTGCCATTGAAAGCCGACCGCCATGCCTCGTCCGACCCGCCTTGTCGCCACCCTCGCCGCCGCAGTCGTCATGGCTGTTCCGGCCGTCGTCGTGGCCCAGTCCGCCAGCCTGAACGTCGAGATCGATCAGGCGCGGCGCGTGCAGATGCGCGGTTCGGCCGCCTCGGTGATCGTGGGCAACCCCGCCATCGCCGATGTGACGGTCGTCGACGCCAATACGCTCTACATCACCGGCAAGGGTTATGGAGTGACGGAGGTCGTCGCGGTGGATCCGATCGGCCGCACCGTCTTCCAAAGCCAGGTCGTGGTCACCGCCGGCGACGGCGGCGGCCGGGTCCGGGTGTGGCGCGGCGCACAGGCGACCGAGATGGCCTGCGCCAGCTCGTGCTCGCCCTCGGTCCGCAACGGCGAGGCCGCCTCGTCCCCGATCCCCTGACGCCCGATGCGCGCGCTCCACGATCCTCGCCGGGCGCTGCGCCGGCGACCGGCTGACCGGCGCGCCCGCGAAGGCTCGGCGGCGGTCGAGTTCGCCATGGTCGCCCTGCCCTTCTGCCTGATGATCTTCGCCATCCTCGAACTGGCCCTGGTCTTCGTGACCGACTCCGTGCTCGAGAACGCCACCATCGAGACCGGCCGCCTGGTCCGCACCGGGCAGGCGAGCGCCCAGGGCATGAGCGCCTCAAGCTTCAAGACCGCGGTTTGCTCACGGATGAGCGTCTTCTCCGCCGACTGCGCCACCCGCCTGTCCGTTGATGTGCGCGTGATCCCGCAGTTCAACACCACGCCGCCCGATCCGATGACCAGTGGGAACTTCAATGAAGGCGCCCTGACCTATTCGAACGGGCAGCCCGGCGATCTGATTCTGGTGCGGGCCTGGTACAAGCAGCCGCTGCTGACGCCGTTCATGGCGCAGGGCCTGTCCCGTCTGAATGACGGGACCGTGCGGATGACCGCCACCACCGCCTTCCGGAACGAACCAGGATGATGCGTCTGTCCCTCATCCGCCGTTTGTCGGGCGACGACCGGGGCGTCTCGGCCGTCGAGTTCGCCCTGCTGGCTCCGGTGATCATCGCCTTCTACATGGGGCTGGCCGAGTTCTGTCAGGGCTATATGGCCCAGAAGCGGATGGGCCACGTCTCGGCCATGGTCGCCGATCTGGTCGCCCAGGAGGAGGTTGTCACCCCCGCCGCCCTGTCCGATATCTTCTCCATCGGCGACCTGATCATGAAGCCGTTCCCGACCACCACGCTGAAGCAACGGGTCAGCAGCGTGACCCGGACCGGCAATCAGATCCGTGTCGATTGGAGCCGGGGCGACGGCATGACCGCGCGGGGCAAGAACGAGCTCGTGACCCTGCCGGCGGACCTGCTGGCGGACGGGCAGAGCGTGGTCATGTCCGAAGTGACCTATGACTATGACTCGCCCGCCGACTATCTGATGCCGGGGCTGACCCGGTTCTCGCACACCTACTATCTGCGGCCCCGGACGACCGACAAGACGCTCTGCCCGGCCTGCTAGGGGCCGGTGAGGGCCTCGCGCAGGGCGCGGATCTTGGCTTCGGTCTCGGCCCGTTCGGCTGACGGATCGCTGTCGGCGACGATGCCCGCGCCGGCGAGGGTGCGGAAGCGCCAGACCTCCCCTTCCCGTTCGAACGCGGCGGTGCGGATCAGCACCGAGGCAGTCAGCCGTCCGTCCTCGATGTGGAACAGGCTGCCGCACCAGGGGCCGCGCGGCGGCTCGTGGGTGGCGATCACCTTCATGGCCTGATGCTTGGGCGCGCCGGTGATCGAGCCGGGCGGGAAGGTGGCTTCGAGCAGGTCTGCGGGGCCGACGCCGGGCGCAGCGCGGGCCGTCACGGTCGAGACGAGATGATGCACCGTCGGCAGGGGCTCGACGTCAAACAGGCTTTCGACCGCGACCGAGCCCGGCGCGGCGGCGCGGGCCAGATCGTTGCGCATCAGATCGACGATCATCAGGTTCTCGGCCCGGTCCTTGGCGCTCATCTGAAGCTCGGCGGCGAGGGCGGCGTCGCGGATGGGATCCGGATCGCGCGGACGGGTGCCCTTGATGGGCCGGGTCTCGATCCGGTCGCCGTCGAGGGTCAGGAAGAGCTCGGGCGAGTTGGAGACGATGGCCCGGTCGCCCAGCCGCCAGAAGGCGCCGTAGGCCGAGGCCCGGTCGGCGAGGCGCAGCAGGACGTCGAACGGATCGGCCCCGACCTGCAGTTCACCGGTCCAGGCGCGGGCGATGTTGGCCTGGAAAAGTTCGCCCGCCGCGATCCGGGCGACGACGTCGGCGACGGCGGCTTCGTAGGCCGCGCCGGGCGCTTCGGGATCGAGACGGGTCGAAGGCGGCGGCGGCGTGACGGGATCGTCCGGGGCCGCGGCGAGCCAGACGAGCGCCGTGTCGGCGGCGATCCGGGCCGCGCCGGCATCGACGCCGCGACCGACGGCGAAGGCTTGCCGGGTCCGGTGATCGAAGGCCAGCATGGCCGGATAGCGGGCCAGCATCAGGTCCGGCCAGACGGCCTCACGCTGGCCGGTCGCCGGGCGGGCGCCGGCGTCATAGGCCAGCAGGCCGACCACGCCATTGGCGAAGTCCGGGTCGCGCAGGCGATCCAGTCCGGCCTCGACCGGCTCGATGACCACCCGGTCCGGATCGGCGGCGACGAAGGACCAGCGGCCCAGCGGTCCGCCGTCCGAGAGCAGGGCCAGCGCCCCGTCCCTGTCCCGCAGCCCCGCCGCGACGGCGAGAGGTTCGCGCCACGGCAGGGGGCGGCGTTCGACCGCGCGGTAAGTCACGCCGACAGCCGCTCGCCGATGCGGTCGCGCAGGGCGGCGTCCACGCCCAGAGCCTGTTCGAGATAGGCGTCGATGGAGCCGTGACGGGCCTCGATTCCGGCGATGGCGGTCTCGAGATAGACGGGTTCGACGCCGAGGAAGGCGACGACGGCGTCATGGGAGGCCGGGCGGCCCGTGGCCTTCTCGAGCTGGCGGGCGACCTTGGGCGCCATGCCCTCCAGATCGACGGCGGTGTTGGTCAGCAGATAGTCGGCGATCAGGTCGTCGCGGTGGACGCCGAGCAGGTGATGGGTCAGGGCGGCGAGCGTGCCGGTGCGGTCCTTGCCGGCAGTGCAGTGGATCAGCACCGCTCCCTCCCCGTCGCCCAGCGCCCGGAAGTAGCGGGTGAAAAGGTCGAGGTGGGCGGGCTCGAACGGCAGGGTCCGGTAGATGCCGGTCATGAAGGTGCGGCCCGCATCGACGGTCAGGTCGGCGGTGCGCAGGAAGCGCATGTGGGGGGCCTCGCCGTCGGGGCCGAGGTCGCTGTCCAGCACCTGACCGGCCCAGCCGAGCGGACGCTTCGACGGCTGGTCACGGCGCTCGCCGGGGCGGCGCAGATCGACGATGGTCCCGATGCCCAGCGCGCCCAGCCGTTCGAGGTCGGCGTCGGAAACCCGGGCCTGATGGGCCGAGCGGAACAGGCGGCCGGTGGCGATCCGGCGTCCGGCGGCGGTGTCGTAATTCCCGTAGTCGCGGAAATTATCGAGGGCGTCGAAGCGGTGGATGCGGTCGGTCATGCCTCTGATCTAGCCGGTTCAGGGCTTGCCGACGAGGCCCTGCATCGCGTCGAGATAGGCAATGAAGGCCTTGCGGCCCTCAGGCGTCATGGCCGCCTCGGTCAGGGGCTTGCGACCCTCGAACCGTTTGGTGACGGCGACGAAGCCGGCGTCTTCCAGCTTGCGCAGATGGACGGACAGATTGCCGTCCGTCGCCTGCAGCCGGGCCTTCAGGGTGTTGAAGTCGGCGGTCTCGACCCCCGACAGGATGGCCATGATGCCGAGACGAACGCGCCCGTGGATGACGTCGTCGATGCGGTTGATGTCGAACTCGTCCGCCATGGATCAGGCCGACTTCGACTGGCGCATCAGCAGGAAGCCCGGCAGGGCCATGAGCAGGAAGAGGGCTGCGGCATAGCCGAGATACTGGGCCGGCTGACCGGACAGGGCGCCGAGGGCGGGGGCGGCGAGGAAGGAGGTGACGCCGAGGATCCACAGCGGGCGGGACTTCAGCATGGTCGCGGTCACCGACCAGCCCAGACCGTAGAAGACCATGATGATCGACGGGACCATCCAGAAGATCAGGCCATTCTGGTCGGCGCCGATCCGCAGGCTGACGGCGAGCATCGACGCGAACAGGAAGAAGATGCCGCAGCCGACCCCGGCCCAGACCGTGGCGACAACCCGCTGACCGGCGGTGCGGACGCCGGCCCCGCGGCGGAGGCGCAGAACCAGAAGCACGTTGGCGATCAGGAACAGGCCGGTGGCGATCAGCCATTCCAGACCGGAGCCGACCAGACGCGGGGCGATCAGGCCAGTGATGTGCGCCCAGTGCAGCAGGCTGGTCAGTCCATAGATGACGCCGGCGGCCAGCAGGATGGAGGCGCCGCGCATGGGGGCGGTTCCGTTTTCCTCGGCCAGTTGGCGCAGCCAGGCGATATCGGCCTGGCCGCTGAGGGGGGCGTTGTCGGTGTCGTGGGTCATCCGATTGATCCTTTGCCGGGCTTGGCGACCAGACCGGCGAGCGCCGGATGGGGAAGAGGTACACGAAGAACTTTGTGTTGTAAAGTATGGGTGGATATAAAGCGCGGGGTGCGCCTCCGGCTCACCTCTCCATCGCCCGCTTCAAGGCGATGGGGAGGACAGATCGGCGACTTCGCCGATCAGGAGGGGGCGGCGCAGGTGGTCAGGGATTGGCCGCCGACACCGGTGTTCGAGGTGTCTCCTGCCCCGACGGAGCCGCCCTCTCGTGACCGCCGCTGACGCGCCGATCTGTCCTCTCCATTCGCTTGAAGAGGCGAATGGAGAGGTGAGCTGTCAGCTCCGCCACCCACCGCTTGCCCCCGCCTCGCCTCCGCGCGACAACCTTCAGCATGAGCATCAGCTACAACCGCATCGCCTATGAGGCGCTGGAGGTCTGCAACGGGGTGACCCTGGCGGCCGTGGAGGGCGCGGTGGCGCGGGCGGGGCTGGAGCCCGGCGCCTCAGCCGCCGATGTCGGGACCGGCAATGCGACCGTGGCGATCCGGCTGGCGCAGGGGTTCGGGCTGCGGGTCACGGCGATCGAGTACGATCCGGGCATGGCCGAACTGGCGCGCGAGCGGATCGCGGCGTCGGGCGCCGACGTCGAACTGGTCGTCGGATCGGCGGCGCAGGTGCTGGCGGACCTGCCGCCGCTGGACCTGATCACGGCGCTGGGGACCACCAACATCACCGGCGAGGGAAGGCCGTCGCCGGAAGCGGGCTTCGCCTTCCTGAAGGGCCAGTTGGCGCCCGGCGGGCATCTGTTGTGGGGCGATCTGGTCTGGATCACCGAGCCGCCCGCGCCTCTGCGAATGATCGCCGAGGCCACCAATCAGTACACGGACGATGCAGGCTGGAAGGCCGCCGCCGAGGCTGCGGGGTTCGAAGTCGTCTGGTCGGAAATCTCGTCACAGGCGGTGTTCGACTCCTATGCAGGGGCGGCGGACGGCGCGGCGCGGGACTGGCTGGCGGCGCATCCGGACGCAACCGAAGCCGGCGCCGTTCAGGCGGCCGCGGACCGGGTGAAGATGGTGCTGGAGTTCGGCCGCCCCTTCATCGGGTTCGGGCTGTATCTGCTGAAGGCCCGCTAGGCCGTCCGGATGATCCCGTTCGTGGCCTGAACCGGCCAGGGGGTCAATCGACCGCCCGCGCAGGGGCCGCCGGTGCAGACGCCGGTCAGGGGCTCGAACACCGCCCCGTGCCAGCCGCACAGGATCAGGGCGCCGTCGGGGGTCAGATACTGGTCCAGCTCCATCGCCAGCGGGTAGCCGGCGTGAGGACAGCGGTCGATGTAGCCCGCCACCTGCCCGTCCTTGCGGACGACGAAGCCGTGGAAGAAGGCCTCGCCGATCTGGAGCACGAAGGCGCGGGAGCCCGGATCGGCGATGTCCGTCTCGGCGCAGAGGGCGACGTTGGGCGGGGTCTTCCAGACCCGTTTCCGTTCAGCCTGAACTTCGGACACGGTCAGTCGCGCTCGGCGCGCAGCGGGCGGGACAGCAGGTTGTCGATGACCTGATCCACCGTGGTCTTGCCGCTGAGCAGGTCGGCCACCGCCAGCGAGATCGGCATGTCGACGCCCATCTTCGCCGCCAGTTCGCGCACGGCGGGGGCGGATTCATAACCCTCGGCCACCGAGCGCTTGCCGGCCAGCGCCTGTTCGACGCTCTGGCCCTGACCGAGCGCGAGGCCGAGGCTCATGTTGCGCGACTGGGGGCTGGAGCAGGTGAGGACCAGATCGCCCAGGCCGCACAGGCCGGCGACCGTCTCGGCCTGACCACCGAGCGCCACGCCCAGACGGGTCATTTCGGCGAAACCGCGGGTGATGATGGCGGCGTGGGCGCTGCGCCCCAGACCCTTGCCCTCGCTCATGCCGCAGGCGATGGCGAGGACGTTCTTGATGGCGCCGCCGACCTCGGCGCCGATCAGGTCGGTGGCCAGGTAGGGGCGGAAGCTGGGGGCCGAAAGCGTCTCCATCAGCCGCTCGCCCAGGGCCTCGTCGGCGCAGGCCAGGGTGACGGCGCTGGGCAGGCCGCGCGCGACCTCGCCGGCGAAGCTGGGGCCGGACAGGACGGCGGCGGGGGCGGCCGGGAGAGTCTCGGCCAGCACGTCGGTCATCAGCTTGAGCGAGCCGCGCTCGACGCCCTTGGAACAGAGGATGACCGGCACGCCCGCGCGGTGGAACGGCGCGAAGGCGGTCAGGGTCGAGCGCATGTGCTGGGCCGGCGGCACGGCGAGGATCAGGTCGCAGTCGGCCAGGTCGGACAGTTCGGTGGTGACCGAGATGTGATCGTCCAGCACGACGCCGGGCAGGAAGGCCTCATTGATCCGGCGCGCGCGGATGCTTTCGACCACGTCCGGTTCGCGCGCCTGCAGCAGCACGTCCAGTCCGGCCGCGCCCGCGACCTGCGCCAGGGCCGTGCCCCATGCGCCGGCGCCGATCACCCCTGCCCGCTTGAATTCCATAAGCTCTCCCAAGCCTTAAGCCTTCGCGCCCTTGCGGCCCGGCTTGTGGGCCGGGTCGGCGAGCGCCTTCTGTTCATCCAGCGGCCAGCGTGGGCGGGCCGCCGTATCGATATCCGACACCAGACCCTTCCGCAGACGCTCGGCGCCCGCAAGAGCGATCATGGCCGCATTGTCGGTGCAATAGGCCATCGGCGGGGCGAGGAAGGCGAATCCGTTCTTCGTCGCCACCGCTTCCAACGTCCGACGGACGGTCTTGTTCGCGGCGACGCCGCCCGCGACGACAAACAGGCGGTGCGAATTGGCGGCGGCGTACTCCTTCAGCGCCCGGTCGGACCGCTCGCCCAGCTGACGGGCGATGGCGGTCTGGACGGCGTCGGCGAGGTCGGCCTTGTCCTGATCGGTCTCGCAGGTCGCGGCGAGCCGGGAGGCGGCGGTCTTCAGGCCCGAGAAGGAGAAGTCGCAGTCCTTGCGGCCCAGCAGGGCGCGCGGCAGGTCGAAGCGGGCGCCGTCGCCGGTCTCGGCCAGCTTCTCCAGCGCCGGACCGCCCGGATAGCCGAGGCCCAGGGCCTTGGCGATCTTGTCGAAGGCCTCGCCGGCGGCGTCGTCGATGGTGGTGCCCAGCCGGGTCATGTCCCCGACCCCGCGCACCTCCAGCAGCTGGCAGTGACCGCCCGAGACCAGCAGCAGCAGGAAGGGATAGGCGACGGGCTGGCCCAGACGCGCCGAGACGGCGTGGCCCTCCAGATGGTTCACCGCCACCAGCGGCAGGTCGCGGGCCAGGGCCACCGCCTTGCCGTAGCTCAGGCCCACCATGACGCCGCCGACGAGACCCGGCCCGGCGGTGGCGGCGACGCCGTCCAGCTGGGCGTAGTCGAGCCCGGCCTCGGCCATGGCCCGGCGGGTCACGCCGTCGATCATCTCCACATGGCTGCGGGCCGCGATCTCGGGCACGACGCCGCCGAAGGCCGCATGGTCGTCGATCTGACTGTGCACCACCGAGGACAGGACCGTGGCCTCGCCGTCGGGCGACAGGCGCACCACCGAGGCGGCGGTCTCGTCGCAGCTGGTCTCCAGACCCAGCACGGTCAGATCCGCGACACGCGCATCGGTTGCCCGACCCGGCTCGCTGCTATAGTCCGCGCCAACGTCATTCATCGGGTCGAGGTAGCGACCCGGCCGGACCCGCGCAACGTCTCATGCCCTTCCCCATCCGTATCGGCACCCGCCGCTCGAAGCTCGCGCTCACCCAGTCGGGGATGATGCAGCGCGCCATCGGCCGGGCGATGGGGGTCGCCGACGCCGATCTGGCCGAGGCCGTGCCGCTGGTCGAGATCGTCACCACGGGCGACCGGGTGCAGGATCGCCGCCTGCTGGAGATCGGCGGCAAGGCCCTGTTCACCAAGGAAATCGAGGAGGCGTTGGCGGACGGCCGGGTCGATGTGGCCGTGCATTCGATGAAGGATGTGCCCGCCGAACAGCCGCCGGGCCTGTGCATCGCCGCCATCCCCGAGCGCGAGGATCCGCGCGACGCCTTCATCAGCACGCATTTCGCGTCGTTCGACGCCCTGCCCGCGGGCGCGGTGCTGGGCACGGCCTCGCTGCGGCGGCAGGCGCAGGCGCTGGCGCTGCGCCCCGACCTGAAGATCGGGATGCTGCGCGGCAATGTGGACACCCGGCTGAAGCGCGAGGCGGACGGGGATTTTGACGCCATCCTGCTGGCGACCTCGGGCCTGAACCGGCTGGGCTTCGACGGAGTGATCCGCGAGCGGCTGTCGCTGGACGCCTTCCTGCCCGCGCCGGGACAGGGGGCGCTGGCCCTGCAGACCCGCGAGGGCGAGAGCGCCGCCTGGGTCGCGGCCCTGAACCATCCGCTCACGGCCCTGGCCGTGGCCGCCGAGCGCGGTGCGATGACGGCGCTGGAAGGCTCGTGCCGGACGGCCATCGGGGCCCATGCGGAGATCGCGGAGGGGCAGTTGCGGCTGACGGTCGAGATGCTGGCGCCCGACGGCTCGGCGCGCTGGCGGCGGGCGGGCGAGATGGTCGACGTCACCGCCGACGACGCCGAGGCGGTCGCGCGGACGCTGGGCCTGCGGCTGGGGGCTGAGGTCCACGCCGCCGCCGGCGACCAGAGGATCGACCTCTGACGGGCCTGCGCCGCGTCTGGGTGACCCGGACCGAGCCGGGGGCGTCGCGCACGGCGGCGAGACTGGCCACGCGCGGCTTCGAGCCCCTGATCGCCCCCGTGCTGGCGGTGCGCCCCATCGTCCAGCCCGCGCCGGACCTGACCGAGATCGCCGCCCTGGCCTTCACCAGCCCGAACGGGGTGGCGGTGTTCGCCGACCTGAGCGCGGACCGGTCCCTGCCCGTCTTCGCCGTCGGCGACGCCACGGCCGAGCGGGCGAGACAGGCGGGGTTCGCCACCGTCACCTCGGCCTCGGGCGCCCTGTCGGACCTGGCCTGGCTGATCGCCGGCGAGGCGACAGGCAAGGTGCTGGTCCCGGGGGCGCGCGAGCCGGCCGGCGATCTGGACGCCCTGCTGAACCGGGCGGTCGAGACGGTGATCCTGCCGGTCTATGAGGCGACGGAGACGCGGGCGAAGCCGCCGGAAGCCTTCGACGCCGTGCTGGCCCACTCCCCCCGCGCGGCGCAGGCGGTGGCCAGGGCGCTGGGGCGCGAAGGCGGGCGTGGACGGCTGGCGGTGGCCATTTCAGCGGCGGCGGCGGCCCCGCTGGCGGCGGCCGGATTCGCCGAAATCCGCACCGCGGGCGAACCAACCGACGCCGCCGTGCTTCTGGCGCTTGGCAATCCCGCGCCTCGCGTATAAAGAGCCCCTCTCGCGCGGTCGGGAGACCTCTCTCCGCCGCCACCGGGCCGCTTTAGCTCAGCCGGTAGAGCACCGCATTCGTAATGCGGGGGTCGCGTGTTCGAGTCACGCAAGCGGCACCATTTTTCCCTTATGTATCAATAATTTAAAAGCCACCACGGGTGGGCTCGGTCAGACACCCGATCCCGTGGAAGCAATGTGGAAGCATTCGAACTGAAAGCTCGTTTTCCACAGCTATCAGGCCGCAACGGCCTGTGCCGTGCTCATAAACGAGTTTCGGTCCATGAAGTCGTGCAGGTCGGATAGCCTGTAGCGGACCAGACGCCCGAGCTTGACGAAGCGGGGACCACGGTTCGTCAGCCGCCAGTCCTCAAGCGTCCGATGCGAGACGCCGAGCTTGCGGGCGGCTTCTTTATTGGTCAGCACGATGCGGGCATCCGCACTAACGCGGTTGTCGTTGACGCCTTCGGTCATGGGTGAGTCTCTCGGGACGGAAATCAAGTCCCCGGCGCGCCGGTGGCGGGCCTAGCGGCGAACCGCTCGTTTGTTGGTCGGCCTTAGCCGACGCGGACCGTATCGCGCCGCATTACGGCAAAACTTTGAGCGGCTTGCGCGCTGTCTTCTTTCGCCTGCTTGGCAGTCACTGTTGTGGGCCAAGGTCGCTTCCGGGTAAACGAAAGCCACCGCTCCATATTGAACTCGAAGCCTAATGAAGATTCTCGCTGGAAACGTTCATTCCACACACGGCCTGTTCAACTATGGAACCACCGAGATCACCGAGTTCGCCATCGTGAATCAAGAGGGGGTGAAGCGCGCTGGAGGAACCATCGGTTGGGGCGTAGCCGGACTGGCCGCCCTTGGGCCGCTTGGCCTGATCGCAGGTCTCGTCGCTGGCGGAAAAGGGACGGATGTTACCTTCACCGCGACCTTTGCCGACGGGCGGCAAATGCTTGCACGCACGGACAGCAAATCGTTCAGAGACCTTCAGGCAGTAGCCTTCGAATCCATCCGACGGCGGGCGCTCATCCCCACCGTGGCTCTGCGCAGCGAACACGAGACACAGCGGTTAGAGCAGCGCAATGCGTCGCTGCCTGCCAACCTTACCGATCCGGTTGATCAAGCGGAATGGCTTCTGAAGAACGCCAGCCAAGCAGTCCAACGCCAAGCGAAGCAACCCGGCCAGCGGATATCGTTGCTCCTAGCGAAAGACAGTGAAGAAAGGCGCTTTGCCATCGCCATCGTCCCAGACGCTCTAACCCCATACAATCTTCGTCAGATCGCCGATGTGCTAAAGCCCTACGAAGGCAACGCTACGCTGGTTGCTGTGGGCAGGTCCGTTGGCCCGGAGGCTCGTGCAGAGTCTAACGCCACTGGCCTTGTCGCGACCACAGTCTCCGAGATGATGGAAGCGATCAACAGAGCGCCTCGGCCATTCGATTTCTGATGCGGCCATCAGCCTATTGGACCCCGCCAGACCGGAACGGTCGAGCGACGCTGTTCGTGATCAATAGACTTGGCCGCAGCTTGGCAATATGCAGGGTCATCTGGATGCGCCTCGAAAGCAGAGCCTCTTGTCTTCTTCTGCCAGCAACAATCAGCCGAACTCGCAGAGCTACGCCCCCCGGTTCGTCGCGTTTGTAGACATTTTGGGGTTTGCCGATCTCGTGCGTAGAGCAAACCATGAGCCTGTCCTGCGAGGCCAGATCATCGAAGCACTCCAGAAAGTTAGGACCACTTCTGCTCCCGGCTCCGGCGATACAGACCTGCGAGTTCAGAACTTTTCGGACAGCCTTATTCTCTCAAGCCTACCAACGGCGACTGGTCTCTGGCATCTCCTGTTGTCGCTGGACGCGCTCGCATGGAATCTGCTTCAGATTGGCGTCCTTGTACGTGGCGGCGTTGCGATGGGCGGCATGCACCATGATGACGAGATCGTCTTTGGGGTCGGCGTAATCGATGCTTACCGGCTGGAGTCGTCGGTCGCGAAGTATCCGCGTATTATCATTTCAAAGACCGTCCTCGCGAAAACGCAGGAGTTCGCATCAGATGACGAGGTCTGGGATGCTCTCAAAGCGGCCCGACTTCGGAGAGACTCCGACGGAGTGTGGTTCCTGCACTATCTTAACGATATCGCTGCGGCCAATGCCCATCCAAGAGGCACCCCTCAGCCGGGGACGGACTTTTGGTACGACTGCGGAGTGTCAATCCAGCGCATTATTCAGGGCATGCTGGAAGAGACTGTCGACTCGCCAGACGTCTACGCAAAGGTGCATTGGCTCGGAGATTATTGGAACCGGGAGGTTGTCGGTCACCAAACTTGGGACGACGACACCAACTTTAAGCGCATCGTACTGGCCGGCAACGAGCCCCGTCCCAGCCCTTTGCCATTCCGGCCCAAGTTCTAGGTTCATTCAGCGCGACTTTTAGTCCCCCAACGGAAACACTATTTCGTCGATTCGGCACGAGGCGCGACGGACGTGGCTCATCGCGCCAGGCTTACCGCCCGAGACTATGAGGTCCCGGCATCGGGCGAGTAGTTGAAGCAGGTCTTCGGCGTTTAGACCGCCAAGACTGCGTAGACCACAGATTGCCTGCGCCACATGGTGTGCGGATTTGGCATCCGACGGCTCAGGTAGCTGACCCGTAGACATTGACCTCAGAATACCCTTGGGAGCCCCTTCGAAGGTAGCGAGGGCCGCATCGCTCCTCACGACTCGCGCCATTACTTTTTTCTTCCGGACGGAGTTTCCGGGAACGGCGGCGATGAGCAGCTTAACGTCTGCGCGTTTCAGACCAGCCTTCCTTGCGAAGTAGCCCACCGGCAACCACTCTGCATGACCACCGATCGCGACATAGCGAATGTATTCCTTCGGCTGCGAGATGGTGATCCCCGTAAGAAAATTGTCCAAAAGGACGTCATCCGTGATCACACCTCGGCTTTGAATGGCGTCCTGATCGACCGGCACGACTTCTCCGACCAGCTTCAATGTCGGTGCGCCATCTACCTCGTCAAAGTCTCCCTCCCGGATAAAGTTGATCCGATCAATGAGCGCAGGATCGATAACAAGCCGCCCCCGCCCATTGTCCAGAACGCCCTCCTTTAGATCCGCCACAAGGGCCCGCTGGGGGCCAAGCGCCAACAATCGCTCGACCATCGGCATTACCTCCAGGCGCGCCTGCTTGTCCCGCTCGTCCAGCATCGCCCGAAGGTCGCTGTATTTGATCCGGATTGACTGTCCTGGGTACCGATAGAAGATGTCCCCTTCTTTGATCTTGTCACCCCCTTCCGCCTTCTGCGCGATGACGGGTCGGCTCGGATGCTGCTCGACGTGGATCACACCGATGAGCGTCCCGCCAATGTGGCGGGTCGCGATTTCGATCCGGGGCGTGGGGTCCAGGACAGAGCGCAGCTTGCTTGTGATCTCTGCGGGATCGATTTTGGTGAATTCGTCCGACCCAAGCCCAACGACCGCATAGCTCAGGTCCTGATCCGCCGCGCCCTTATGTCCCCCATCCGCGACTCCGAAGAAAACGTATCCGCCGCGATTGTTCGACAGCGCTGCAATGGCTTTCACCCATTGATGGGAATGCTTGAGGCCGAAACCGGCCTTGCACTCCGTTGTGTCTGACTCCCCTTCCGTAAGTCGCCAGACCTGATCGCCGCCCCGATGAAAGAGAGCGGCTATGGCCTCAACGGAAACTGGAGACCTCATAGAGCTGGCGCTGGAAGGTGCCGAGACATCCGACGCGACCTCTACGGCGCAAAAGCCCGCCAAGAAATGGTCGAGCGCCTCATCGTCCGCCGCCGGAATGGTCGCGGCATTGCTATACTTGCCTTGGCCGATGTCCGTAATCCGGCCCGAGTTCACCGCCCGATCCTGACGGTTAAAATAGAACTGGATGTCCTTGTTCTTCATGCCGCGCGCCAGCATGGCTTTGATGAGGGCAATCTCCTCATCCGTGATCGTCCGCTTCGACAACGCTGCAACCCGCCCGACTCGACCCCCTTGGCCGATCCAATAGGTTGTCCGGAATCACGTCGTTACGCAAAGGCGGTTGCCCCAATCGGGGCGCGTTCTAGGCGTGAGCGTCGTTTGCCCGTTTGATGAGTGGCCCCGCGATCATCCGAACGGTCGGAACGTTTCCTACCAAAATGAAGGCCGCAGAGCAGAACAGCTCCCCTTCGGCGGGAGCTGGATCATTGATGAGGTATCGGACCAAATCGAGCCGGTCGCCCAGCCCCGCCCGACCAAGGCGGCTAAAATGGTATTTGGCCCGATCATTCAGGTGAAGGATGGGGTCGAGTAGCTCGTCCTCGAACATACACCCTTCGCAAACCTCAACTTTCGAATCCGGAGATGACACTATTTCGAAACGATACTGCAAGATATAACTCCGATTGATGCCCGGAGAACGTATCGGCTCGCTCAACAAATATCAATAAACGAAATGTATTCGCCATTTATTGTCATTGCTGAATGTTTATTGTGATCTGATTGACCTTTGAACACACTTCATCATTGGGGTCCGGATGCGCCTTCCGAACCCCAATCCTTTCACCATCAAGAAACCCGGTGATCCGCCGGGACCGCTTGCCACTTTCAGGCTTTGACCCGGTCGGGCCGAGGCTGGGCGCGATGCGGACACGCTAACCTCGTGCGTCGTTCAGGACGGCTATGGACACGGCCACCACCTTCCGACCCTGCGCCTCATGAACCGTCGTTCCAGGCCGACCACAGGGATTTCGTTTTTCAGTTTTTCGGGAGTCAGATTTTCAGAAGTTCGAGGTGCGTGATGATGTCAGGTGTGAGGCTTTGCTTGACTACGTAGGTTGCAGCTCGCCTCCAGTCGCTCGACAGCGGTTGAAGGTCGAAGGTCGGGGTCGCGTCACGACGCTTGATGAGCGGTCTTGTTGCGCGGGCGAGGAGCGATACTTCGGGCGCTAGTAGGAACTGACGCATTCCCGCCGGTGTCCCCGGCGCGTGAGCTAGGGCGGTCATGCGACCCGCCCCAGCGGTGCAATCACGTCCGAAACGCATTCTGAGAAAGCCCCGATAGCGAGGCTCCTCATTTGGCCGCAGACGAATGAAGTAGTGGAGGTGCGGATCAAGTGAGCCCGCCCGGTCGAAGCGTTCGGCTACGCCCACCAGAAAAGGTAGATGACCGGCTTCGAGGGTTGAGCGGTTCGGAAGGTCGGAGCGATCATACCCGTATTCCCGAATGACCACCGCCAAGGGCTTCAACAGCTCGCGGTGGACATCGATTCTTGATCGCCCGATCAGCCCGAGCTTCAACGTTCCGAAGTGCGTCACCCCATTCGTTTCAGCGAGATCGTAAAGGGCGTTGGCGACGTCGGCGCGTCTATGCGTTGCGGGCAAGAGTGATCAATCCGGGGGCGCGTCTCGCGTTGTTTTCTGGAGCTCATATTGTAGCGCGAGCTGCGTTAGAACGTAAGCGACAACACCCTTACAGAGAGCCGTTCCGAACGCGGTAGACTACGGTGAAGCGTGGGCCGTCCGGCGACGATCAGCGCCATTCCCAATCTCGGGCCGTCGTGGGCCGTTAGGATTTGTAAGGTTGACGTTTCAGCCTCGAAATCGGGCTGACCTCCGCCCCCTAGCAGTCACGGGGTTTGAACAAGGGCCCCTAGATCAAGTCGCGTCCCATAAGGGCTGCCCAGATAGCTGGAGCCGATTTTCGTTAGGTTTCATCAGGTGGATTTCGACCTCGAACTATAAGGCCCCAAACCTTATACCCCCGAATGAGCAGGGGACCCCGGTCCGTTAGAGGGGCTAAATCTCTAGGACTTCGCTTTTCACCGGCCAGCTTGCATCAGCTCCGCAGCTCGTGTGACGCCCTCCTTCTGGACGGCATCGAAAAGCGATGCATACCCGAGGGTGGTCGAAGCCTGCGTGTGTCCGAGGCTCTTGCCGACAGTCATCAGGTCGGACCCGGTGGACAGCATGAAGCTGGCGTTGGTGCGCCGGAGATCATGCCGTCGGTGGTGCCCAATGTTCGCGCTTTCGAGGATGCAGCGCCATGGTCGCTTGAGATCGACGCGCGGCTTGGTCCCGTCTCTTCCGGGAAACAGAAATGGGGTGTCAGGACGTTCTGTTCGCATTCGGAGCAGCATTGCCACGGTCGCTGGCGCGAGCGGGAGCCGGTGGACAATCTTCGTCTTGGTGTGGCTTGACGGCTTAACCCAAAGACCTTGCTCCAGATCGAACTGGTCCCACGTTGCGCTTGTCACCTCACGAAGTCGCGCCCCGGTGAACAGAAGTAGTCTGACGCCATCGGCTGCGTGTTGATCGCGATAACTGTCACAGGCGTCGAGAAGTGCGGTCACTTGAGCGGGCGAGAGGTAGTTCCACCGTCGGTCCTCCTGGAACTTCTCCACCCCTCGGCAAGGGTTGTCACTTCGCCATTCATTTTGAATGGCGAGCGTGAACATTCGGCTCAGGACAGCGCGGAGCTTGTTCGCTTGGTAGCGACTGACCTTTTCCCGGGTGTCGTTGTGGATGCACCTGATATCGCCGACCGTAATCTCGATGACCTTCCGGCGTCCAAAGCGAGGCAGGGCGTATCGGTCCAGCAGGCGGCGCGCGTCGCTGATCGTCTGCGCCTTCAGACCCCGCTGCGGCCCATAGACTTCGCAGTAGTGGGTCGCGAGTTCCGATAGCGTCACCGCGTCTCGCGACCCTTTTCTTTCTCGGCTCGGATTGCCGCCCTGATCGACAGATACTCGATATGCTCGGGCGATCTTACGAGCCTGCTCCACACTCATTGCCGGATATCGACCGACGGTGAGGCGGCCTTGCTCCGAGCGGCTGGATCGAAACTGGAATACGAAGCTGCGACTACCAGCGGGGGTCACTCGCAGGCCAAAACCCGGCACCTGCGAGTCCCATACAACGGAGTTGTTGGCGGCGTTTTCAATGAGGGTCTTGGTCAGTCTGTGATTAGTTCTGCGGGGCATATGGTCTCCTTACCCCGGTGCTACGGCGGGCCTTTCGTGGAAGCAATATGGAAGCAAACCGGGCCGGGCTAGACGGCTATCACCCCGTAGATCGCCGTGCAGAGCACCACTAGAGAACTGTTTTTACGTAGCTTTCCGACAACGCCCGCCCAGCACCGTAGATTTGCCGCGACATTCGTAATGCGGGGGTCGCGTGTTCGAGTCACGCAAGCGGCACCACCTTTCCCGACATCCGTTGACCCTGTGCCCCCGACACCGCGGCGTCGGGGAAATCGCGTCCGGAAGTGCGGCGGATCAGCTTTCGTGAGGCGCGGCGGTCTGGACGCTGGGATTGCGAGGGCCTAGCAAGAGCGGAGTATCGGAGCGGTTCATGTCGCAAGGGCTCAGTGCGCGCCAGGAAGAATGTCTGAGGCTGACCGCCTTCCTGACGGACAAGGAAATCGCCGTCCGGCTGAACCTGTCCGAAGCCACGGTCAAGAAGCATGTGCATGAGGCCTGCCGCCGTCTGGGCGTGAACCGGCGCAAGGCCGCGCTGGCGATTCTGGAACGAAAAGTACCAGAGGATACGAAAGACCCCATTGGCGGCGCCCCCGCCGCGCCGTCATCTGCCCCCCGCGTCAAGGAGGCAGACGACCATGATTTCGAATACGCGACCCCTTCCCCAGTGGACCTGGGAGGACCTGGACGAGGTGCTGGACGGGTTCAGCGCGCTGGGGGAGAACGATCCGGTGCGGGCGCATCTGATGCGCGGCCTGGCGGCGGACGCGGAGCGGGCGAGCCCGCGCGAACTGCTGCAGCAGGTGCTGAGCGCGGGCTGGGTGATGGCGCAGGTGGGCGCCAGCCAGACCTCCGGCCAGAGCCCCGGCTAGGCTATCGCCCTCCGCCACGCAGCTGGGGCGTTCGCGTCCTGATCATGCTGGTGATGGTGGTCCTGGCGGCGGTGATGATGCGGGCGATCGCCGACAGCATCGTCGCCTACCAGCAGCAGGTCCGCCTGATTGATGAAACCGTCATGCAGGGCGGCGCCCGGGGTCCGGTTCGATAGGCCGGTTCCGGGGCTCCGCCGAAGGGAGGAGTCGTGGCGCCTTTTCAGCTTTTCTACCTGGTCCTCAGCCTTGTGATCTTCGCCATCGCCTGGATGCGCGGCGGACATACGGAGCGCGCGGGCGTGGCGATCTTCGTCTTCGCCTTCCTGACCAGCTTCCTCACGCAGGTGATCACCCTGAACGGGTTCCGGCTGGGCGAGGCGATCGTGGACATCGCCTTCTTCGGCGCCTTCGTCTGGCTGGCCCTGCGGCGTGACCGGTGGTGGACGCTGGCGGCGGCGGCCCTGAGCGGCGTGACCCTGATCGCCCACCTCCTGGTCTTCATGACGCCCGACCTGACCCTGGCCGATGTCCGCATGGACGTGGCCTCGCGCTGGGGCATCGGCGTCCTGATCGTGCTGTGCCTGGCCGCCGGCGTGCTGGAACGGTGGATGGCCGGAGAGACCCCGGTGAGCGTCAATGCGCGCTGGCGACGGACCGAACCGAGGGTGACTTGAACATATAAGCATATCTTTATATGTTTGGCGGACGACCCCCTGAGGAGCCTGCCTTGTCCCGTACTTCCTTCCTGTTCACCTCGGAAAGCGTTTCCGAGGGCCACCCGGACAAGGTCGCCGACCGCATCTCCGACACCGTGGTGGACCTGTTCCTGTCGAAGGATCCGGAAGCGCGCGTGGCGTGTGAAACCCTGACGACAACAAATCTGGTGGTGCTGGCCGGCGAGATCCGCGGCAAGGGCATCATGGGACCGGACGGCGAGTGGGCCGAAGGGATCGAGGCCGAGATCGAGACCGCCGTGCGCGCCGCCGTGCGCGACATCGGTTACGAGCAGGACCAGTTCCACTGGGACACCTTCGAGCTGATCAACCGCCTGCACGGCCAGTCGGCCGACATCGCCGTGGGCGTGGACTCGACCGACAGCAAGGACGAGGGCGCGGGCGATCAGGGCATCATGTTCGGCTACGCCTCGAACGAGACGCCGGAACTGATGCCGGCCACCCTGGCCTACAGCCACCGCATCCTGAAGAAGCTGGCCGAGATCCGTCACGCGGGCGGCTCGATCCTGGAGCCGGACGCCAAGTCGCAGGTCACCCTGCACTATGAGGACGGCAAACCGGTGCGCGCCACCTCGATCGTCGTCTCGACCCAGCATGCGGTCGGCAAGACCCAGGCCGAGGTCGCCGCCGTGGTGAAGCCGGTGGTCGAAAGCGTCCTGCCGCAAGGCTTCATCACCCATGAAACCGTCTGGCACATCAATCCGACCGGCATCTTCGTCATCGGCGGCCCGGACGGCGACACCGGCCTGACCGGCCGCAAGATCATCGTCGACACCTACGGCGGCGCGGCCCCGCACGGCGGCGGCGCCTTCTCGGGCAAGGATCCGACCAAGGTGGACCGTTCGGCCGCCTATGCCTGCCGCTATCTGGCGAAGAACGTGGTGGCCGCCGGTCTGGCCGACCGCTGCACCATCCAGATCAGCTATGCCATCGGCGTGGCCAAGCCGCAGTCGATCCACGTTGACCTGCACGGCACCGGCAAGATCGCCGAGGCGGTGCTGGAGGACAACATCCTGGGCCTGATCGGCGGCGCCACCCCGCGTGCTATCCGTCAGCATCTGGGCCTGAACAAGCCGATCTACGCCCGCACAGCGGCCTATGGCCACTTCGGCCGCGAGGCGGACGCCGACGGCGGCTTCTCGTGGGAGAAGACGGATCTGGTGGAGAAGCTGAAGGCGCTTCTCCAGGTTCCAGGTTCTGGGGAATAGGGGCTAGGTTCCAATGGCCGGGGCAGGTACTGGGGCAGCCGCTTCAGCCTGATCCCTGCCCCCCAGCTCCTGCCCCCTTCCAAGCCATGTCCTCCGATAACGACACCTCCAACACCCCGACCTGGGGCCCGCTGCGCTCGTTCGGGCGCATCAAGTCGCGCACGCTGAAGCCGCGGCAGGCGGCGCTGTTCGACACCCTGCTGCCGACCATCGCCGTGCCCGATCCGGCGGCCGGTCCGATCAATCCGCAGGCCCTGATGCCCGGCGCGAAACAGGTGTGGCTGGAGATCGGCTTCGGCGGCGGCGAGCATCTGGCGGCCCAGGCGGCGCGCCATCCGGACGCCCTGATGATCGGCTGCGAGCCCTTCCTGAACGGCGTCGGCTCGGCCCTGCGCCACATCGAGGACGGCGCGCTGAAGAATGTGCGCCTGCACGCCGACGACGCGCGCGACGTGATGAAGGCCCTGCCCGACGCCTCGCTGGACCGGGTGATGATCCTGTTCCCCGACCCCTGGCACAAGGCGCGCCACAACAAGCGCCGCCTGATCCAGGACGAGAGCGCCGCCGAGATCGCCCGCCTGCTGAAGCCGGGCGGTCGCCTGCGGTTCGTGACCGACTGGAAGGACTATGCCGAGTGGGCGCTGGAGCGTCTGGAGCGGACGCCGGGCCTGCAATGGACGGCGGATCGGGCGGACGACTGGAAGGTTGCGCCGGAAGACCACGTGGTCACCCGCTATGAAGAGAAGAAGCTGGGCGACACCGAGCCGCTGTTCCTGGAGTTCGTGAAGGCGGGGTGATTGGTGGCTGGTGATTGGTGATTGGCGGATAGGCCATCGACGCCAGAGCGAACCGGTGGCCTCCGATGGCGGCCCCGGCGATCACCAATCACCGGTCGCTTCTCATCCACCGTCGCCAGCCCTCAGCCGCCGCCACGACCAGAGCCGACTTGACCGCCATGCCGATCAGGAAGGGCGTGACGCCGTGTTCGAGCGCGGCGGGCAGGCCGATCTCCGTCGCCAGCCAGCCGCCGCCCAGCGTCAGGATCAGGACATGGGCGGCCAGCATCAGGCCGAAGCGGGCGATCAGGCCGGGCGCCCTGTCGAACAGCAGGCCGACCATCAGGGCGGCGATCGGGAAGGCGAACAGATAGCCCGCCGTGCTGCCCGCGAAATGGGTGAAGCCCGAGGCGCCGTCCGACAGGACCGGCAGGCCGGCTGCGCCCGCCGCCAGATAGAGCAGGACCGAGGCCAGGCCTCGCCAGGGCCCGAGCACCGCGCCCGCCAGCAGGACGGCGAAGGTCTGCATTGTCATCGACACCGGCGTCATCGGCACGGTGATCTGCGCGCAAACCGCCATCAGGGCGGCGAAGGCGACGATCAGGACGGCGGAGGTCAGCGCGCGCACGGTCAGGCGGCGCGGTCGCCCTTCAGCCGGGCGGCGAAGGCCTGGATGAAGGCGTATTGTTCATCCGTCTCGGGCACGGGACGCCCCCGGGCGCGACCGACGCGCAGCATGGCCTCGTCGGCGTTCATGCCGCCCGAGATCAGGGCGCAGATGGCCAGCGACGGGGCGCGGCCCAGACCGGCGCGGCAGTGGATGACCAGCGACTGGCCCGCGCGCAGGCGACCGTCGATGGCGCGGGCGACGCGGGCGTAGTGATCGACATCCTGCGGTAGGCCGTGATCGACGATGGGGAAGTTGTAGAAGCCGACGCCGTGACGTTCGGCCGCCGCGCCCTCTTCGGCCAGACCGAACTCGGCGGCCTCGGCAGGCTCCAGCATGCTGACCACATGGTCGACCATGCCGCGATGCAGGTGCTCCATCTGGGCGTCGAGCGCCTCGCCGCCGTCAGGCTTGCGCGACACGCCGAGGCGTCCGGGAGTGTCGAGACCGATCCAGTAGACTTTCATCGGCGGCGTTTCTGACGCCCCCGCGCGGTTTAGGCAATCAGGGTCATCGCGGACTGTTCGCAGAAGAGCGGGCCGGGAGTATAGCGTCGCCATATGCGCCTCCTGATCGAGATCGTCGTCCTGTTGATCGCCGCCGCCGTCGGGGCGACGGTCAGCCTGCTGGCGCTGGCGCTGGTGCTGCTGAGCCTGCCGGGCGCGGCGGGGGTGGCCCGCCCGATGGACGGGGCGCTGGTGTGGACGGCCTTCGTGGTGGCGGGCACGGCCTTCTGGCCCTTCGTGGCGGCGACGGGCGCGGCGCGGCTGATCGCCGGCGCGCTGGACCATGCCCACGACTGGAGGCGGGTCGGGTTCTACGCCGCCGGGCTGATGGGCGGGGTGATGGTGCTGTTGGCCCTGATCGAACCGACCGCCGGCGCCGGGTTCGGCCTGCTGTTCCTGTTCGTCTCGATCCTCGGCGCGGGGGTGGCCGGAAGCGCGGCCACGCTTCTGGTCAACCGGGCGACCGGACAGACGGCGCACTGACGGCGCACTGACGGGCCTTCCCTCGGGCGGCCGAAGGGGCTATATGCCGCCCCACATCGTTAGACCGGCTCCTAACGGCGCCGTTTGAAGCGGCGGCCCGGACGGCCAGCCGCTTTTGTTTTGCCCGGAGTTCAAGGCGCTTGAAGGCCAAGACCGCAGAAGACCGCCAGCTGCTTGAGCTGATCGAACCCATCGCCGAAAGCCTGGGTCTCGAGGTCGTGCGCGTGCGCCTGATGGGCGGGACCCAGCGCCGCCGCCTGCAGATCATGGCCGAGCGCGCCAGCGACCACGACATCGCGGTCGAGGAATGCGCCCGCCTGAGCCGCGCCGTGTCGGAGGTGTTCGACGCCGCCGACCCGATCGCCGGGGAATATCTGCTGGAAGTCTCGTCGCCGGGCATCGATCGCCCGCTGACCCGCCTGTCGGACTTCGACCTGTTCGAGGGCTATGAGGCGCGTCTGGAGACTGACCGGATGGTCGAGGGCCGCAAGCGCTTCAAGGGCGTGCTGGCCGGGACCGAGGACGACAATATCGCCATCGATCTGGAAGGGGAGGACGACACCGCCCTGATCCCGTTCGAATGGCTGGTCGACGCCAAGCTGGTGCTGACCGACGAACTGATGAAGGTCGGCGCCGAGAAGCGCGCCGCCCGTAACGACGACACTCTGACCGAGACCGAGGACTGAACATGGCCGTTGGCGTTTCCGCGAACCGTCTTGAGCTGCTGCACATCGCCGATGCGGTGGCGCGCGAGAAGAACATCGACAAGGAGATCGTCATCGAGGCGATCGAGGAAGCGATCCAGAAGGGCGCCAAGGCCCGCTATGGCGCGCACCACGACATCCGCGCCAAGATCGACCACAAGACCGGCGAACTGAGCCTGACCCGTCACGTCACCATCGTCGCTGACGACTGGCAGCCGGAAGACGAGCTGGAAGAGTTCAACGACAGCGCCATGGTGCGCCTGACGGACGCCTCGAAGCGCGATCCGGAAGCCGAGGTCGGCAAGGAATACATCGAGAACCTGCCGCCGTTCGAGTTCGGCCGCGTGCAGACCCAGATGGCCCGCCAGGTCGTGACCGGGAAGGTCCGCGAGGCCGAGCGCGCCAACCAGTACGAAGAGTTCAAGGACCGCGTCGGCGAGATCGTCAACGGCACGGTCAAGCGCGTCGAATACGGCAACACCATCGTCGATCTGGGCCGTGGCGAAGGCATCATGCGCCGCAACGACTCGATCCCGCGTGAAGCCTTCAACATCGGCGACCGCATCCGCACCTACATCTACGACGTGCGCCCGGAAGCGAAGGGGCCGCAGGTCATGCTGTCGCGCTCGCACCCGGGCTTCATGGCCAAGCTGT
>JAVHYH010000171.1 GCA_031119155.1 Brevundimonas sp. | reverse complement strand
CCCACCTGCTGTTCATGGCCAAGAACCTGGAACGCATCGGCGACCACGCGACCAATATCGCCGAGACCGTCCACTACGAGATCACGGGTGAGGAAATGCTGGGCGAGCGGCCCAAGGCCGTCCCCGGTCCGGGCGAGGAACAGACGCCGACGCCGCATATCTCGACCCTACCGTCCGAACCGACGGACGACTGACTTCCCCTTCCTGCTGACGACTTCGACCGACCGGAGAGCCTGACGTGCAACCCTATATCCTGGTGATGGAAGACGAGGACGCCCTGGCCACCCTGCTTCAGTACAATCTGGAGAAGGAAGGCTATGACGTGACTGTGGCCGCGGACGGGGAGGAGGGCCTGCTCCAGGTCGACGAGCGCCTGCCGGATCTGGTGTTGCTGGACTGGATGCTGCCCAAGCTGTCGGGCATCGAGGTCTGCCGTCGCATCCGCGGCCGGTCCGAGACCCGCAACCTGCCGATCATCATGCTGACCGCCCGCGGCGAGGAATCCGACCGCGTGCGCGGTCTGGACACCGGCGCTGACGACTATCTGACAAAGCCCTTCTCGATGACCGAGCTGACGGCCCGCATCCGCGCCGTCCTGCGCCGCATCCGTCCGGGTCTGGCCGACGACCGCATCAACCACGGCGACATCGTCATCGACCGCGTCGCCCACCGCGTCCGCCGCGCGGGCCTCGAGATCCACCTCGGGCCGACCGAGTTCCGCCTGCTCGACCACTTCATGCAGCACCCGGGCCGGGTGTTCAGCCGCGAACAGCTGCTGGACGCCGTCTGGGGCTCGGACGTCTATGTCGAGGCCCGCACCGTCGACGTCCACGTCGGCCGCCTCCGCAAGGCCCTGAACGTCGAAGGCACCGTCAACCCGATCCGCACCGTGCGTTCCGCCGGGTATTCTCTGGATCTCGGGGGCTAACAAAATCTCTTCTCCCTCAAGGGGAGAAGGAATGCCGGTGATCGGCCCGTATTTCTTGACCACTCGCCGAAAACCCCGCCTCCTGAGCGCATGTACGGTCTCATGCTCCTCGGCCTGGCGATCGCGGGCGGCCTGACGGGCTGGATCGTCGGGCGGCTGCAGCGCAGGCGCTGGTGGCTGATCGCCCTCGCCGTCCCCCTGCCCTTCTGGCTCTACCTCCCGGCTGCGGCCTTCATCCTGTCCGACGGCGGGCCGGATGTGCTGCTGTGGTGGGTCACCGGCCTGATCGTTCTGGGCCTCCCGATGCTCAGTTGGATCGTCCCCGCCGGCCTCGGCGTCCTGCTGGCCCGAGGCAAGCGGCGGATTTCGCCTCACACGCCAGACGCCGGCGACGCCCCGGACAATCAGACTTCACAGCCCGAACAGACCCGCTAGGCTCCCCTCCCTCAGTTCCAAGGGGAGTCCCGCCCATGCGTCGTCGCACCTTCCTGTCGTCCCTGCCCGCCGGGGCGCTGCTGGCCGGGAGCGGAATCGCGTCCGCACAGACCCCGCAGGCGACGACGCAGGCCCCCGCTAGCGCCCCGCCTGCGCCCCAACCGGCCCCACGCCCTGATCCCTACGCCGGTATCGGCATCGGCGACCGGATCACCGGGCCGAAGTTCGTGGGCCGCTCGACCGTCTATGGAGCCAACGGCGCCGCCGCCACGGCCCATCCGCGCGCCACCCTGATCGGGATCGACACCCTGCGGCGCGGCGGCTCGGCCGTGGACGCCGCCATCGCCATCAATGCCGCATTGGGCTTCCTCGAGCCCGTCGCCAACGGCATCGGCGGCGACGCCTTCTGCATGTTGTGGGATCCGGCCCAGCGAAAGGTCGTCGGCTTCAACGGCTCGGGGAACAGCCCGCTCGGCCTGTCGCTGGAGACGGCGCGGTCCAAGGCCCGCCCGAACGGCCACCTGCCCTCCTACGGCGCGGTTACCGTCAACGTCCCCGGCACCGTCGACGCCTGGTGGAGCGCTCACCAGCGCTACGGCAAGCTGCCGTGGAAGGACGTCCTGCTGCCGGTCGCCGAGCTGTGCGAGGAAGGCGTCCCGATGGCCCCGGTCATCGGCTACTATCTCGAGCGCAACATGGCGGGCTTCGACCGCTCGGCGCAGATCATCGAGGAGAATGACAACCGCAAGCGGGTCTATGCCCCGGGCGGCGCCACGCCCAAGGTCGGCCAGATGTTCGCCAACCCGGACCTCGGCCGCACCTATCGCCTGATCGCCGAACACGGCCGCGACGCCTTCTATGAAGGCCCCATCGCCGACGCCATCGAGCGCTATTTCCGTCGCATCGGCGGCTGGCTGAACAAGGCTGACCTCGCCGCCCACCGCACCGAATGGGTCGAGCCGATCCGCACCAACTATCGCGGCGTCGATGTCTATGGCCTCGGGCCGAACACCCAGGGCCTGTCCACCAACCAGATCCTCAACGTCTGCGAACAGTTCGACCTGAAAGGCATGGGCTTCCAGTCCGCCGCCTCGATCCACCATCAGGCCGAGGCCAAGCGTCTGGCCTTCGAGGATCGGGCCAGATGGTTCGCCGACGACCGCTTCAGCCGCACCCCGGTCGAGTGGCTGAACTCCAAGGAGTACGCCCGCCAGCGCGCCGCCCTGATCCGCCCCGACCGCGTCATGGACCGCGTCTTCCCCGGCGATGCGCCGACGCAGGGCGACACCACCTATTTCAGCGTGGCCGACAAGGACGGCATGATGGTCAGCTGGATCCAGTCCAACTATCGCGGCATGGGCTCGGGCCTCGTCGCCGACGACGGCGCGGGCAACACCCTCGGCTTCATGTTCCAGGATCGGGGCGAGCTGTTCGCCCTGACCGACGGCCACCCCAACGTCTATGCGCCCGGCAAGCGGCCCTTCCACACCATCATCCCCGGCTTCGCGGTCAAGGACGGCCATCCATGGATGGCCATGGGCGTGATGGGCGGCGGGATGCAGCCGCAGGGACAGGCCCAGATCATCATCAACATGGTCGACTACGGCCTCGACCCGCAGGAAGCGGGAGACGCCCCCCGCTGGCAGCACTACGGCTCGTCCGAGCCCACCGGCGAACCGGCCGAGGGCGTCGGCCGCCTGCATCTGGAATCCGGCGTGCCCGGCGCCACCAAGGCCCAGCTCGAAGCCATGGGCTGGCCCCTCGGCCTGCCCGACGGCGGCTTCGGCGGTTACCAGAACGTGGTCATGCAGCAGAACCCCGGCGGTCGCTGGACCTACGGCGCGGCCACGGAGATGCGCAAGGACGGCATCGCTCTGGCCTACTGATGGCGGACCGGATCGATCTGACGGGGCGCTGGACGGGGATCTATTTCTATCCGCTCGACGCCGAGTGGAACCCGGATGACGATCTGCCGCCGACGCCGTTCACCGCCGAACTGACGGACGCCGGCGGCAGTGTCACCGGCACGACGACCGAGCCCGACACGCTGAACGGCGCCGGCCAGCCCGACATCCCCGCCATCCTCGACGGCCGTCATGACGGCGAGGTCCTGACCTTCACCAAATTCCCCGAAGGCGGCGGGCATGACGATCCTATCGAGTACACCGGTCTGATCTCGGAGGACGGCGACAGCATCGCCGGCAGTTGGTCGATCCACGACGACTGGTCCGGGACCTTCCGCATGCAGCGCCGCACCGTCTCCGACACCGTCGCCGACACCGTCGAGGCGCAGGCGAAGGGCTGAGCCGCCTTACCGCGATTTCATCTTCCCTCGCGCATCCACGGCCCGGCTTCGTCGCCTCTCCCCCGAACAACCGACGGAGGGGTGACACATGCCGGATGCGATCATGGCGCTGGGCGGATGGATCGGGGCGACGGCGGCCATGGGGCTGGTCGCGGCTCTGGCCCTGCGCGGCAGGGTGAAGTGGGGCTGGTTCCTCGGCGCGCTTGCGCTGATGGCCGCCTATGACGCCCTGCTGACCCGCGGCTACGGCCACATCCCGCTGCAGTTCTGGCCCTCGGACTGGAACTGGGAGGGCAAGGTCATGGCTCTGGCCCTGTCGCTGGTCGTCGCCTTCGCCCTCGGCGCGCAACGCTGTGGCCTGACGCTGAAGCAGGATCGCAAGGGCCTGAAGGGCGCCCTGATCCTGTCCGGCGCCCTGCTGGCCCTTTTCCTCGGACTGGCCCTGTACTTCCCCACCCCGCCGCTCGACGTCGACGAGCTGGCCTTCCAGCTGACCATGCCGGGCCTGGACGAAGAGCTCTTCTATCGCGGCGTCCTGCTGCTGATGCTGAACGAGGCCTTCGCCCGGCCCCTGCGCTGCCTCGGCGCCCCGATGGGCTGGGGGGCGATGATCAGCTCCGTCGCCTTCGGTCTGGCCCACGCGCTGGGCTACAGCGACGGCGCCTTCACCTTCGACGCCATGACCATGCTCCTGACCGGCGCGCCGGCCCTTCTGCTGGTCTGGGTGCGCGAAAAGACCGGCAGCCTGCTGCTGCCGGTCCTCCTGCACAATTTCGCCAACAGCATCTTCCTGCTGGTGTGAGCCTCAGCCCGCCGTCACCTCTTCCGGCTCCAGCTCATAGACCGTCGCGCAATACTCGCAGGTGACGCGGATCTTGCCGTCGTCCTCGATCATCTCGGCCCGCTCGTCCGGTCCGAATGAGGCCAGCACGGCGCTGATCCGGTCCTTGGAGCAACGGCACTGGGCCGACAGGGCGCGCGCGTCCTCCAGCCGCACCCCGTCCTCGTGGAACAGGCGGAACAGCAGGATGTCCGGCGTGATCGTCGGGTCGATCAGTTCGTCGTCGGCCAGGGTCTGGAACAGGGCCCGCGAGCGGTCCCACACGTCCTCGGTCGAGCCGCGCGCCTCGTCGCCCGCGATCAGCTGGATCAGCGCCCCGCCCGCGCGCCATTGCGAGCCCGCCTCGGTCTCCACCGAACCGACGGCCAGACGCACCTTGGTCGGGATCTGCTCCGACTGCTGGAAATAGTGTTCGGCGGCCAGCGACAGGCTCTCGCCCTCGATCGGGGTGATGCCCTGCGTCCGCTCGAAGTCCGGACCGCGATCCAGCGTCATCACGAACACGCCGTCGCCCAGCAGGGTCTTGGCCCCCGGACGCACAAAGCCCTGCGACGCCGCCGCCACCTCGTCCGCATCGAACCGGCAATAGCCGCGCAGATGCCCGTCGGTGCCATAGTCGGCCACGACATAGCGCACCGGGCCGTTGCCCTGCGCCTGTACGATCAGACGGCCTTCGAACTTCAGGCTGGACCCGATCAGGGCCGCCAGCGCGCAAGCTTCGCCCAGCAGGGCCGCGACCGGCTCCGGATAGGCGTGGGCCGACAGGATGGAATCGATGGTCTCACCCAGACGCACCAGACGACCGCGCACGGGCCAACCCTCGATCTGGAAGGCGGCGGCCAGGTCGTCTGAAGGCGTCGAATGGGTATGCGCGTGATCGGTCACGGCGGTCCTCGGTCAATAAATACGAAGGCGGCTAGATAGGGGGCCGAAGGGGCGATGATAAGGCCCCCTCGCCCGCCCGGCGTCTGGCGGTATAGTCTCGCGTGAACCTCAACCGGTGATTTCATGTCCAGAGCCCATCTGAAGCCGCTGAACAAGCAGACCATCGTCATCACCGGGGCGACCTCCGGGATCGGTCTGGCGGTGGCGCGGCGGGCGGCGAAGGCCGGGGCCTGCGTCTTCCTGATCGCGCGTGGGGAAAAGGATCTGGCCGCCCTGTGCGAGGAGCTTCAGGCGACCGGCGCCCGCGTCGCCTGGTCGGTGGCGGATGTCGCCGACGCCGACGCCCTGGCCGAGGCCGCCGACAAATGCCGTCGCCTGTTCGGCGGCTTCGACACCTGGATCAACAACGCGGGCGTCTCGATCTTCGGCCCCATCCGCGAGACCACGCTGGAGGACCAGCGCCGCCTGTTCGAGACCAACTACTGGGGCGTGGTCAACGGTTCCATCCTGGCCGCCGAGCGCCTGCGCGAACGCCCGTGGGGCGGGGCCATCATCAATGTCGGCTCCATCCTGTCCGACGCCCCCATGCCGGTGCAGGGGGTCTATTCCGCCTCCAAGCACGCGGTGAAGGGCTTCACCAACGCCCTGCGCATGGAGCTGATGCGCGATGACGCCCCGGTCAGCCTGTCGCTGGTCAAGCCGGCGGCGCTGGACACGCCCTACAACAAGCATGCCCGCAACCTGACCGGCTATGCCGTCCAGAACCCCCAGCCGGTCTATTCGACCCGGGTGGCGGCGGACACCATCCTGTACTGCGCCACCCATCCGATCCGCGAAATCACCGTCGGCGGCGGCGGCCGCCTGATCGCCAGCCTCTACAACGCCCTGCCCGGCGTGGCGGAACCTCTTCTGGCGAAGTTCGCTCCTTCTCTGATGCGGGACAGGAGTTCCGCCCATGAGCTGTACGACGACGGGCTCTACGATCCGTCCGAAGACGGCCTCGCTGAAGAGGTTCACTATCCGATGGTTCGCCAGTTCTCCGCTCTCGCCGAAGTCCGCAAACATCCCGGCATCGCCGCAGGCGTGGTCGCGGTCCTGGCCGGGGTCGGCCTCGCCACCCTGCTGCTGAACCAGCGCACCGGCCCGACCCGCTATCAGGCGCTGAGAAGCCGTCTGGACCCGCGGGACTGGGTGGATACAGACAGCCTTCGCGGTCGCTTCGACGACTTCGCCGAGACGGTCCGCCACGGCCTCAGCGAAGCCGGCACGCGCGCCCATGACTTCACCGACGACGCTCGCGACCGCGGCGGCCGCTGGTGGAACAAGACGCGAAAATCCTCGCGCAAGGCCCTGAAAAAGCACGGCAAGATCGCCCGCCGCTATGCCGAGGACGCCGGTGACTATGCGAAGACCCACGCCAAGGAAGGCGCCGGCCTGATCGCCCTGGCGACCATCGCCGCCGCCGTCGGCGCCGCCGCCCTCGACGCCCGCCGCCCGGACAGCCGCCTGCGCAATATCGGCCGGTTCTGAGGGCAACCATGAACTCACCTCTCCGTTCGCCCTCAAGCGAATGGAGAGGACAGACCGGCGCGTCAGCGACGGTCAGGTGA
>JAVHYH010000170.1 GCA_031119155.1 Brevundimonas sp. | reverse complement strand
GCCTGAGGTCGCCCGTCCCGCCCGTGCCGGCTTCGGCCGTCCCGCCGGCAGCCGCGCCGAGGAGGATCGCGACAAGCGCTTCTCGGACGCCGGTCCGGGCAAGGCCGTCAGCCGCACCCGCGGCGAGCCCAAGCGCCGCGAAGGCCGTCTGACCATCCAGGCCGTGGCCGGTGGCGACGAGGACGCCGCCGAGCGCATGCGCTCGCTGGCCTCGGTTCGCCGGGCCCGCGAACGCGAGAAGGAAAAGCGCAAGGGCGGCTCGACCGACACGCCGAACCGTCCGCGTGAAGTCGTCATCCCGGACACCATCACGGTCGGCGAACTGGCCAACCGCATGGCCGTGCGCGGCGTCGACATCGTCAAATTCCTGATGCGTCAGGGCCTGATGCTGAAGATCAACGACGTGATCGATTCCGACACCGCCGAACTGGTGGCCGAAGAATACGGCATGGCCGTCAAGCGCGTGTCCGAGTCCGACGTCGAAGAAGGCTTCATCGCCGAGGCCGACGACGAGGGCGCCACCGAGACCCGCGCCCCGGTCGTGGCCATCATGGGCCACGTCGACCACGGCAAGACCTCGCTGCTGGACGCGCTGCGCACCACCGACGTGGCGGGCGGCGAAGCCGGCGGCATCACCCAGCACATCGGCGCCTATCAGGTGCGCCTGGAAGACGGCCAGCGCGTCACCTTCCTGGACACCCCGGGCCACGCCGCCTTCTCGGCGATGCGCGCGCGCGGCGCCAATGTGACGGACATCGTGGTTCTGGTCGTGGCCGCCGACGACGGCGTCATGCCCCAGACGATCGAGGCCATCCAGCACGCCAAGGCGGCCAATGCGCCGCTGATCGTGGCGGTCAACAAGATCGACAAGCCGGACGCCAACTCGCAGAAGGTCGTCAACGAACTGCTGCAGTACGAGGTCATCTCGGAGAGCCTGGGCGGCGACACCCAGATCATCGAGGTTTCGGCCAAGAACCGCACCAACCTGAACGGCCTGATCGACGCCATTCTGGTCCAGGCGGAAGTCATGGACCTGCGCGCCAACCCCGACCGTTCGGCCGAGGGTGTGGTCATCGAGGCCAAGCTGGACAAGGGCCGCGGCCCGGTCGCGACCGTTCTGGTCAAGCGCGGCACCCTGAAGCGCGGCGACATCGTCGTGGCCGGCTCCGCGTGGGGCAAGGTTCGCGCCCTGCTGGACGAGCGCAACGCGCAGCTGGCCGAGGCCGGTCCGTCGGTTCCGGTCGAGATCCTCGGCCTCGACGAAGCCCCCTCGCCCGGCGACGTGCTGGCCGTGGTCGAGAGCGAAGCCCGCGCCCGCGAGCTGACCGACTATCGTGAGCGCGTGCGCCGCGAGAAGGCGATCGGCGGCGGCAACCAGGTGTCGCTGGTCGACATGATGGCCAAGCTGGGTTCGAAGAAGATCTCGGAACTGCCGATCGTCATCAAGTCGGACGTGCAGGGCTCGGGCGAGGCCATCCAGGGCTCGCTGGAGAAGATGGGCAACGACGAGGTGCGTGCGCGCATCGTCATGCAGGGCGCCGGCGGGATCACCGAGAGCGACGTGCAACTGGCCAAGTCGGCCGGCGCGCCGATCCTCGGCTTCAACGTCCGTGCGTCGAAGCAGGCCCGCGACCTCGCCGACCGCGAGGGCGTCGAGATCCGCTACTACTCGATCATCTACGACCTGCTGGACGACATGAAGGGCGTGCTCTCGGGCATGCTGGCGCCGCTGCAGCGCGAAACCTTCCTGGGCAACGCCCAGGTGCTGCAGGTCTTCGACATCTCCAAGACCGGCAAGATCGCCGGTTGCCGGGTGTCCGAGGGCGTGGTCCGCAAGGGCGCCAAGGTCCGTATCATCCGCGACGACGTGGTGGTGCTGGAACTGGGCACCCTCACGACGCTCAAGCGCTTCAAGGACGAGGTCAACGAGGTCCCGTCGGGTCAGGAGTGCGGCATGCACTTCCAGGGCTTCCAGGACATCAAGGCCGGCGACTACATCGAGTGCTTCACGGTCGAAGAGATCAAGCGCACTCTGGACTAGGTTGCTTTTGCCATCGCGGCATAAGGGAAAGGCGGCGCCGCGGCGTCGCCTTTTCGCCATCCGGATCAAGGATCACTTCCTCATGCGCCGTTTCGTGATCACCCTGCTGAGCGTTTCCGCCGTCGCCGGTCCGGCCGCGGCAGAGACCCGATACCTGGCCTATGATGCCTCTGACCGGATCACCCAGGCGCTGACGCGGGGCATCACCCTGGAAGGCGACCGGGGCCTGTTCGGCGCCATCACGGTGCGCAGCATCATCTCCACCTCGGCCCGGGGCTCGGCCGACATCCGCATCGGCGGCCCGGACGGCGCCCGCCGCGCCCTGCCGCGCGGCTCCACCGAGACCATTCTTTATACCGTCTCTCCGGAAGGGGACGGGCGGGGCCTGTCGCGCGCGCTGTGCCCCGGCTCGGAGCAGGCCTATCTGGTGCTCGGCCGGGTGCGGCTGGGCCGTCCCCTGACCGCGCAGGCGGTCGGGCGGTGGGCGGACGGAACCTTCCGGCACTGCGTGACCCTGTCCTACACCTGGCGCGGGGAATGGGCCGCCCCACCCGCCGGCGGTCCGAACGATTCCGGCGCCCCTATTGGGCGATAGGCTTTTGCGGCCTCCGTTCGCCCGGCTAGGGTGGATGAAATGACCGCCACACCCGTCAACAGAAACCCGAACCGCGGCGCCGGCGTCCTGAAAGGACTGGCCGGGACGCTGGGCTTTGTCTGTCTGGTGCTGTTCCTGATGGCGATCGAGCAGAAGCAGGCGATGGACGCCTGGGCCGCCGTCCGCGACGGGACAGGTCCGGCGATCGGCAGGCTGGCGGATTGGGCGAAGCGCGGCGCATCGGACGGGATCGAGGGGCTGAAGACCGCGACCGCAGGAGGCGATGCGCCCGACGCGGCGGCTTCCCGGGCGCAGGTGCTGGCCGGCGAGTTCCGCGCCGCCGATGACGCGACCCGGGACAGCGTCGGCGACGCCGCCTTCACCGGCGCCCTGATCCGGCTGGAGCGAGGCGAGGCCTTCAGGACCCGTCCCCTGCGGATCGCGGCGGGCGAGGAAGTATTCAGCGCCGCTCGCCAGACCTTCGCCGACGCGCTCGACGCGCGCGCCGACGCCCAGATCGAACTGCGCCAGATCGTGCCGCATGAGCGGTCACAGGCCGTGCCGGCCTCGGCCCTGTGCGACGGCCAGACGCCCGGCATGGTCGCCCTGTTGCACCGTCAGGACCGGGTGGAGATGATGATCTTCCGGGATCGGACAATCGTTGGACCCGATGCCTCCGCCGACGCCCTGTGCGGCGTGTGGCGTTTCCGCAAACGGTAGACGAGAGGGCGATCTTGGGGGGACGACGTTTCATTCTGGCGGCGCTGATCGGCGCGGCGGCGGCGGTCTGGACCTGGACCGCGCCGGGCGATCCGGCGCTCTGGCCGGCGCGCGCGGATCAGCCGGGCGTCGAGGCCAGCCTGCTGGACAACGGCTTCCACACCGACCTGGCCCTGCCCCGCGCGGCGCTGGAGGCGCGGGGCGGTCCGCTGGCCGAGGCCGTGCGCGGCCTGCCGCCGGGCGACTGGATCCTGATCGGCTGGGGCGACGCCCGGTTCTATGTGGAGCAGGGTCCGATCGGCGAACGTCTGCCCGACGGCGCCCGCGCCTTCTTCCGACCGGGCAATCCGTCGGTCGTGATGCTGGATCCGGCGCAGCGCGACCCGCGCCTGCTCTACGCCGAGGACGGTCGCCGGGACTTCCGCCTGACGCAGGCCGGGTTCGAGGCGATGGCCGCTCATATCGAGGCGTCACTGGACCTGTCGTCCGGCGCGGCGCGGCTGGCGGCCTCTCGCCCCAGCGACGACGCCCGCTTCTTCGCCAGCCGTGAGCATTTCTGGGTCGGCCGTCTCTGCAACCACTGGACCGCAGGGGTATTGAACGCAGGGGGCCTGTCGATCCGACCGTTCCGCGCCATCGTCTCGTCGGAGGTGGTGGCCACGGTGGACCGGGCCAATGCACAGAGGGAAAGGGCTGGATCATGAGAACACTGACGCTGACGGTGGCCTCGATGGCCGTGCTGGCGCTCGCCGCCTGCCAGCAACCGGCGGAGACGGAGAAGGCCGACACCGCTGCGCCGGCCGCACCCGCCGCCACCCCGACCCTGCCGCAGGCCAATCCGGAGGATCCGCAGCAACTGGCGCTGGCCTTCCGCGCCGCCTGGGACCGTGCGCCGCCCGCCAAGGCGCCCGCGCCGGAGCAGAGCGGCGGCGGCGACTTCACCTTCAATGCAGGCAAGCTGCTGGCCCTCGGCGGTGATCGCTACGCCTTCGTCTCGGACGGACAGGGCGGCGACGGCCATGTGTCGCCCGGCGCAGTGGCGATCCACTATCTGCAGCGCACGCCGGACGGTTTCCGCCGGGCCGACGCCACGCCGCTGATCGTGGACGGCGGCACCTTCGGCAATCCGCCGGAGTGGACGGTCCAGCAGGGCCTGCTGCCCGCCCCCGCGTTGATCGCGACGTCGGGCGGCGTCTGGCAGGGCTATGCCTGCTCCGGCGCCTCCGTGGTCGAACTGACGCCGGAACGCCCGGTGCTGCGCGCCGACTATGTCCGGCTGAACTACTCCAACGGCGGCGCCGTCATCGACGAAAAGGCGGCCGAGGAGATGCAGGGCCGTCTGGTCCCCGCCACGCCGGGCCGGGACTTCGCCGTCCAGTACTCCGGCGCCAGCACGGCGAAGGTGACCTGGCGTCTGGCCACCGACGGAACCTACAAGCCGGCCAACGAGCCGGCCGACCTGCCCTGGTGCTGAGGCTGGACATCGCCTGGCAGCAGGACTAGACCGCGCCCCCTCGCTTTGCAGCCGGGTCCGAGCCCCGGCGGGCGACACGAAAAGGAGGCCGTCGATGGGCCGCAAGCAACACACCCGCAACGCCACCGGACCGCAGGGCCCGTCGCAGCGTCAGCTGCGCGCCGGCGAACTGATCCGCCACGCCCTCGTCGAGGTGCTGCGTGAGGAGGAGATCCACGACCCGGCGATGGAGGGCGTTTCGGTCACCATCACCGAGGTGCGCCTGAGCCCCGACCTGAAGCACGCCACCTGCTTCGTCGAGCCGCTGGGCGCGGGCATCACGGACACGCCGAACGCCGGTCATGTGGATGCGATCATCAAGGCCCTGAACGCCCACGCCAAATTCCTGCGCGGCGTGCTGGGCAAGCATATCGACATGAAGTTCACGCCGGACCTGCGCTTCCGTCACGACGACAGTTTCGACGCCGCCAGTCACATGGACCGGCTGTTCAACGATCCCCGCGTCCGCGCCGACCTGGAGCGGGGCGACGACGAGGCATGATCGCCTCAGGCCCGCAGGCCGAACTCGCCCGCCAGCCAGTCATAGCAATCGGGCATGGTCGCGCGCAGCCGCTCGCGGGTGAAGGGCGGGCGCGCCGCCCGGCCCCACAGCGCCACCGATCCGGTCATGGCGAAGAACTCGTTGATGTTCGACAGCATGTAGGCGTCCGCCGGCCAGTCGCCGCTGGTCCGCGCCTGCTCATGGAAGCGCCGCAGCTGACCGTCCCGGGGCAGGCGCACGTCCATATAGGCGTGCAGGAGCTCATGCAGCAGGACCGGATTGTCGGGCGGCGACGTCCGGTCTCTCAGCGTCAGGCGACCGCCGGCGTAGCGGCCGGGCTGGTTCAGCGCCGGATCGACAGTGACCGGGATCGAAGCGAACCAGCTCTTGATATCCTCCCGGATGGCCAGCCCCTGCACCAGTTCGATCTGTCGACGGATCGAGGCGGCCAGCGCCGGGCGTTCGGACGGCGCGGCGGCGCTCAGATCGACCGTGTGGCCCATGTGGGCGAAGGTCGGCGCCGTGTCGTCGGCGCGGGCGACGCCCGCCGCCGTCAGCGGGGCGGCGATCAGCAGAAATCGGCGTGTCAGGGTCATCCGGCGCTTCCTCTTCGCGGCCATGCCGCCCCGGTTACAACGGAGATCCCCTGATGGCCCGTCGCAAGAAAGGCGAGATCGTCAACGGCTGGGTCTGCCTCGACAAGCCGTACGAGATGGGATCGACCGAGGCGGTGACCCGCATCCGTCGCCTGTTCGACGCCCAGAAGGCCGGGCATGCGGGGACGCTGGACCCGCTGGCCAGCGGCATCCTGCCCATCGCGCTGGGCGAGGCGACCAAGACCGTGCCCTTCATGATGGAGGCGCAGAAGGTCTATCGCTTCACGATCCACTGGGGCGTCTCGACGGACAGCGTGGACCGGGAGGGCGAGATCATCGCCCGCTCGGACGTGCGGCCGACGGTGGAGGCGGTGAAGGCCGCCCTGCCGGCCTTCGTCGGCGAGATTGATCAGGTCCCGCCCGCCTTCTCGGCCATCAAGGTGGACGGCCAGCGCGCCTATGACCTGGCCCGCGAGGGCGTGGAGGTCGAACTGGAGGCCCGCCGGGTGACCATCCACGAGGCGGCGGTGACCGACGCCCCGGACGCTGATCACGTCGAGATCACCATGCGGACGGGCAAGGGCGTCTATGTGCGCTCGCTGGCGCGCGACCTGGCCGCCGTGCTGGGCGCGGAGGGCCACGTGTCGGCCCTGAGGCGCGAACGGGTGGGTCCGTTCAACCTGCAAAACGCCGTGACGCTGGATTCTCTGGAGGAAATGGTGCATAGGGGCGCCGCCTCGGAAGGCTTGCTTCCCGTCGCGACCGCCCTGGACGACATCCCGGAGCTGGCCGTGACGGATCAGGACGCCTTCTCGCTTCGTCAGGGACGACCGATCGTTCTGCTCCCCCGACAGGTCGAAACGCTGAAGAGCCGCCTTCGCGACGGCTCCCGCACCGTTTCAGCCTTCCAGGGCCAGACCCTCGTCGCTCTCGGTCAGTTGCGGGCCGGTCGCCTCGAACCCGACCGCGTATTCAATCTTTCCTGAGGCCCGTGAAACGGCCGAGGGGAGCCAAACGCCCTCAAGCCGCGAGCCTCCGCGAGGCGAGCACAGGGCCAGAAAGGACTACTCCGATGTCGGTTACTGCTGAACGCAAGTCTGAAATCATCGCCGATAACGCCCGCTCCGCCGGCGACACCGGCTCGGCCGAGGTCCAGGTCGCGATCCTGTCGGAACGCATCGCCAACCTGACCGAGCACTTCAAGACCCACAAGAAAGACAACC
>JAVHYH010000169.1 GCA_031119155.1 Brevundimonas sp. | reverse complement strand
CCTGGCGCCTGTCCGAGGCCACCTCGACCATGCCCGAGATCTGCGGCCGCATCTGTCCGCAGGATCGCCTGTGCGAGGGCGCCTGTACGCTGGAGCAATCGGGCTGGGAGACGGTCACCATCGGCTCGGTCGAGCGCTGGCTGGGCGATCAGGCGTTCGAGAACGGCTGGGTCGATCCCATCCGTCCGCGCGCCGAGAAGGGCCAGTCCGTCGGCATCGTCGGCGCCGGGCCGGCGGGTCTGGCGGCGGCGGATCGTCTGCGTTCGGCGGGCTATGCCGTCACCGTCTATGACCGCCATGATCGCGCGGGCGGTCTGCTGACCTACGGCATCCCCGGCTTCAAGCTGGAGAAGCATGTGGTCGGCCGTCGGGTGGATCGCCTGATCGACGGCGGGGTCGAGTTCCGTCTGAACGCCGATGTCGGCGGCGACCTGCCCTTCGCCGAGGTGCGCGCCGCCCATGACGCGGTGCTGGTCGCCACCGGCGTCTATCAGGCCCGTCGCCTGACCGCGCCGGGTTGTGGGTCGGACGGGGTGGTCGCCGCGCTGGACTATCTGATCGCCTCCAACCGCAAGAGCTTCGGCGACGCGGTGCCCGCCTTCGACGGCGGCGCGCTGAACGCCGAGGGCAAGAAGGTCGTGGTCATCGGCGGCGGCGACACCGCCATGGACTGCCTGCGCACCGCCATCCGGCAAGGCGCCACATCCGTCACCTGCCTGTACCGCCGCGACCGGGACAACATGCCCGGCAGCGCGCGCGAGACGACCAATGCGGAAGAGGAGGGCGTCGTCTTCGAATGGCTGGCCGCGCCCCGCGCCGTGCTGGGCGGCGCCTCGGGCGTCACCGGCGTGCGCGCCCAGCGTATGGCGCTGGCGGCCCAATCCGCGGACGGCCGCTGGTCGGTCGAAGCCGTGCCGGGGGGCGAGTTCGACCTGCCCGCCGATCTGGTCATCGAGGCGCTGGGCTTCGAGCCCGAAGACATGCCGACCCTGTTCAACGCGCCCGATCTGGCCCTGACCGACTGGCGCACCATCCGCACCGCGGGCCACACCAAGGCGACCACGCTGGAGGGCGTCTTCGCCGCCGGCGACATCGTGCGCGGCGCCTCGCTGGTGGTCTGGGCCGTCCGCGACGGTCAGGACGCGGCGAGTGAGATTGATGCGTGGCTGTCCTCGCAACGGAGGGCTGCGGCGTGACCTTTGATCTGACGAAATTCGAGGCCGACCGGCAGAAGCTGATCGACGCCCACGCCTATGATCCGGCGTCCGAGCGGGACGCGTGCGGCGTCGGTCTGGTCGCGGCCATCGACGGCAAGCCGCGTCGCGAGGTCGTCGATCTGGCGCTGAAGGCCCTGTCGGCCATCTGGCACCGGGGCGCGGTCGACGCCGACGGCAAGTCGGGCGACGGCGCGGGCATCCTGATCGGCCTGCCGCGCGCCTTCTTCGAAGGGCAGGTGCGTGACGCGGGCCATGAGCCGCGTCCCGGTCCCATCGCCGTCGGCATGATCTTCCTGCCGCGCGTCGATCTGGGCGCGCAGGAGCAGGCCCGCACCATCGTCGAGCGCGAGGTGCTGGCCGCCGGTTTCTGGCTGTATGGCTGGCGTCAGGTGCCGCACCGCGCCGAGGTGCTGGGCCAGCGCGCCGCCGCCACCCGCCCCGAGATCGAGCAGATCATGCTGGCCCCGCCCGAGGGGCTGGACGGCGAGGATCTGGAGCGCGCACTCTATCTGCTGCGCCGTCGGATCGAGGCCCGCGCCACGGCGGCGGGGCTGCAGCATTTCTACGTCTGCTCCCTGTCGGCGCGGTCGGTGATCTACAAGGGGATGATGCTGGCCGAGGCGCTGGCGGACTTCTATCCCGATCTGGTCGATCCCCGGGTCGAGGCCAATGTCGCCCTGTTCCACCAGCGCTACTCGACCAACACCTTCCCCGAATGGCGGCTGGCCCAGCCGTTCCGGATGCTGGCCCACAACGGCGAGATCAACACCCTGCGCGGCAACGCCAACTGGATGCGCAGCCACGAGATCCGCATGACGGCCGAGGCCTTCGGGGCCGACGACGCCACGGTCAAGCCGGTCATCCAGCCGGGCGGCTCCGACTCCGCCGCGCTGGACAACGTCTTCGAGGTGCTGGTCCGCGCCGGTCGTCCCGCGCCCATGGTCAAGGCCCTGCTGATCCCCGAGGCCCCGATCGAGGGCGTCATCTCCGACGATCACCGCGCCCTCTACGCCTACTGCAACGCGGTCATGGAGCCGTGGGACGGTCCGGCGGCGATCTGCGCCACCGACGGTCGCTGGGTCGTGGCGGGCAAGGACCGCAACGGCCTGCGTCCGCTGCGCGCCGCCGAGACGGTGGACGGCCTGCTGATCTGCGGCTCGGAGGCCGGCATGACCGGCGTATCCGACGACCGCATCGCGCGCCGTCTGCACATCAACGGCGGCCGCATGATCGCCGTCGATCTGGAAGCCGGCCAGCTGTTCGACGAGGCCCAGACCATCGACCGTCTGGCCGCCAAACATCCCTATCGCGAATGGCTGTCCAACATGGTGGCGCTGGAGCCGCTGGTCGGTCCCGGCGATGAGCCGCGCAAGCTGGAAGGCGAGGCGCTGACCCGCTTCCAGGCGGCGGTCGGCTGGACGCAGGAGGACATCGAATCCCTGCTCGACCCGATGGCCGGAGACGGCAAGGAGGCGGTGGGCAGCATGGGCGACGACACCCCGCCCGCCGTCCTGTCCGAACAGTCGCGCCCCTTCGCCCACTATTTCCGTCAGGCCTTCGCCCAGGTCACCAACCCGCCCATCGACTCCCTGCGCGAGGCGGGGGCCATGAGCCTGCGGACCCGGTTCAAGAACCTGGGCAACATCCTCGCGCAGGACGAAACCCAGACGAAGGTCTTCATGCTGGACAGCCCGGTGCTGACGACCGGCATGTACGAGCGGATGCTGGATGTCGTCGGCGCCGGTTCGACCACGGTCATCGACTGCACCTTCCCGGCGCCCGCCGAGGGCGAGCGTGAGGGCGAGGCCCTGCGCGCCGCTCTGGACCGCATCCGCGACGAGGCGGTGGCGGCGGCGCGTGGCAATGCGGGCCTGATCGTCCTGACCGACGAGCGCGCCGGCGAGGACCGTCCCCTGATCCCGATGATCCTGGCGACGGCGGCCGTGCATGGCCGCCTGATCGAGGCGGGCCTGCGGACCTACTGTTCGCTGGTGGTCCGTTCGGCCGAGGCCATCGACGCGCACGCCTTCGCGGTGCTGGTCGGCGTCGGCGCCACGGCGGTCAACGCCTGGCTGGCGCAGGAGACCTTCCTCGAGCGTCTGGGCGGGGGTCGCTACCCCGGCCTGTCCCTGCGCGACGCCTGCCTGAACCATCGGGCGGCGGTCGAGGCGGGGCTGATGAAGATCCTCGCCAAGAAGGGCATCTCCGTCATCTCGGCCTATCGCGGCGCCTGCGAGTTCGAGGCGCTGGGCCTGTCCCGCGCGCTGGTGGCCGAGTTCTTCCCGGGCATGACCTCGCGCATCTCGGGCGTCGGTCTGGCGGGCATCGAGGAGCAGTCAGTGGCCAAGGCCGCGCGCGGCTTCTCCGCCGACCGGGCGCGCCTGCGCATAGGCGGCGCCCACCGCATCCGGGCGGGCGAGGAGACCCACGCCTGGGACGCGGAGATGATCCACCGCCTGCAGGACGCCACCACGCGCGGCGACTACAAGCGGTTCAAGGCCTACAGCCGTCGGGCGCGGGAACTGCCCGCCACGGCCCTGCGCGACCTGCTGGACTTCCGCGAGGCCGTGCCCATCACCATCGACGAGGTCGAGAGCGTCAACGAAATCCGCAAGCGCTTCGTCACCCCCGGCATGTCGCTGGGCGCCCTGTCGCCGGAAGCGCACGAGACGCTGAACATCGCCATGAACCGCATCGGCGCCCGCTCGGTCTCGGGCGAGGGCGGCGAGGATCCGGAGCGCTATCACCCGCGTCCGAACGGCGACAATCCGAACAGCGCGGTCAAGCAGATCGCCTCGGGCCGCTTCGGCGTCACGGCCGAATATCTGAACCAGTGCCGCGAGATCGAGATCAAGGTGGCCCAGGGCGCCAAGCCCGGCGAAGGCGGCCAGCTGCCCGGCTTCAAGGTGACCGAGTTCATCGCCCGCATGCGTCACTCGACGCCGGGCGTCGGCCTGATCTCCCCGCCGCCGCACCACGACATCTATTCGATCGAGGATCTGGCCCAGCTCATCTACGACCTGAAGCAGATCAATCCGGTCGCGCGGGTGACGGTGAAGCTGGTGGCCTCGTCGGGCATCGGCGCGGTCGCCGCGGGCGTCGCCAAGGCCAAGGCCGACATCATTCTGGTCGCCGGCCACAACGGCGGCACCGGCGCCTCGGCCATGGGGTCGATCAAGCACGCGGGCATGCCATGGGAGCTGGGCCTGTCCGAGGCCCATCAGGTGCTCAGCCTGAACGGCCTGCGCGGCCACGTCCGCCTGCGCACCGACGGCGGCATCAAGACCGGTCGCGACGTCGTCGTCGCCGCCATGCTGGGCGCCGAGGAATACGGCATCGGCACCGCCAGCCTGATCGCCGTCGGCTGCCTGATGGTCCGCCAGTGCCACTCCAACACCTGCCCGGTCGGGGTCTGTGTTCAGGACGAGCGCCTGCGCGCCATGTTCACCGGCACGGCGGACAAGGTGGTGAACCTGTTCAGCTTCATCGCCGAGGAGACGCGCGAGGTTCTGGCCTCGCTGGGCCTGCGTTCGCTGGATGAAGCCGTCGGCCGCACCGACCTGCTGAAGCAGATCTCGCGCGGCAGCGAACATCTGGACGACCTCGACCTGAACCCCCTGCTGGTGCGGGTGGGCGAGGGGGATGCGCGCCAGCCCGCCGACGCCCCGCGCAATGCGGTTCCCGACGCGCTGGACGCCCGCATCGTGCTGGACGCCGAGCCCTTCCTGGCCCGGCGCGAGAAGATGCAGCTGACCTATTCGGTCGCCAACACCCAGCGCTCGATCGGCACGCGCCTGTCGTCGCACATCGTGCGGACCTACGGCTCGGACCTGCCGGACGGCCACCTGACCCTGAACCTGCGCGGCGCCGGCGGGCAGTCGCTCGCCGCCTGGGGTATGAAGGGCCTGCGGATCATCCTCGATGGCGAGGCCAATGACTACGTCGGCAAGGGCCTGTCGGGGGCCGAGATCATCGTCCGGCCGCCGTCATGGCAGGCGGGCGCGGCGGTCATCGGCAACACCTGCCTGTACGGCGCGACCAGCGGCAAGCTGTTCGCGGCGGGCGCGGCGGGCGAGCGCTTCGCCGTCCGCAACTCGGGCGCCACGGCGGTCATCGAGGGCTGCGGCGCCCACGGCTGCGAATACATGACCGGCGGCGCCGTCGTCATTCTGGGCTCGACCGGCTGGAATTTCGGCGCCGGCATGAGCGGCGGCGAAGCCTTCATCCACGACCCCGAAGGCACCGCCCACCTGCGCCTCAGCGACGCCTCGGTGGTCACCGGCGTGGTGATGGGCGAGGCGGGCCAGCGCCTGCACGATCTGGTCGCCCGCCACGCGGCGGAAACCGGCTCGCCGCTGGCGCGCCGCCTGCTGGAAACCTGGCCGGTCGCGCTCACCCACTTCCGGCACGTCCTGCCGAGGGAAGAGGCGTCGGCGGTGAAGGCGAAGCGGGCGTAACAGGTCTGTGCCCAAGAGGAGCGGTGCGATAGCCTTCCGGCATGACCATCGCTCCGATCCGCATCCAGCTGGTCCCGTCCGGCGACATCATCGACTTCCCGGATGACGAGGAAGGCGTGCGGTTTCGTCAGATCGAAGCCGGTTTGATCGCCCTTGGACTGGAACGGACGAGGTCCGTCGGGACGGTGGTGGAGGAGTTGAGCCTGTTTCGTCGCGGGGCGCTGCAGGTCGCCCTCTACTGGGACGGCTATTTCACCGCCCTGCGGCCAAGCGCCGAAAACGGCGGCGACTTCACAGGCCTGTTCGCGGAGATGACGTCGTCGCCGGTGTTTGAGGCTGATCAGGCCGTGGCCCGGTTCGGCAAGCCGACCGGGCCTGATTAATCACCAGTCCATGCGTCCCGGGGTGCCGCTTCGCGACGCCCGGGATGACAAGGCTCCGAGTGGTCCTTGCCACTTGTCATCCCGGGCGTCGCGAAGCGGAGATCGGGGACGCCAATTTCGCCAAGATGTCAGGTCCGGACGACGCAGCCGAGCCGGGCCACAGCCGGCAACTGGGCATGAAAAAGGGGAGACTCTCTCAAGTCTCCCCTCTCTCACTTTTCAGTCTCTGGAATCGTCGATTTTCCGTCGTCGAATTCTCAGCCCTCGTTGACCCATCCGCCGGCCAGCGCCTTGAACAGGGCGATCTGGTAGGTGGTGACCTGGGCGTTCGAGGCGGCCAGCTGGGCGTCGGCGGCGGCCAGGGTCCGCTCCGCGTCCAGCACCGTCAGGAAGCTGTCGGCGCCGGCGTCGAAACGCAGACGCGACAGGCGGGCGGCGTTGGCGGCCTGATCCCGCGCCGACTGCAGGGCCGACCGGCGGTCCAGCTCGTTGGCGTAGTTGCTCAGGGCCGTTTCCGTCTCCTGCAGGGCCGTCAGCACGGTCTGGTCGAACGTCGCCAGGGCGGCGTCCGAACCGGCCGAAGCCTGTTCGATGCGCGCGCGGGCGGCGAAGACGTTCGGGAACGACCAGCTGATCAGCGGACCCACCGAGAAGCGGAAATTCTCGCTGTCGCCCAGACCGTCCGCGTCCAGCGCCGTGGCCCCGGCGGAACCGCCGAGGGTGATGCGCGGGAAGAGGTCGGCGGTGGCCACATTCACCCGGGCCGCGGCCCCGGCGAGGTTGCGCTCGGCCTGACGGATGTCGGGACGACGGGCCAGCAGCGCCGCGCCGTCGCCGACCGGGATCGGCTGGCTCAGTTGCGGCGGGGTCATGCAGGCGCGGGCCGCCGTGCTGGCTTCCGCGGGGGTGCGCCCGGTCAGGGTGGCCAGACGGAACAGGGCGCCGTCGCGCTGGGCGCGCAGGGGCGGCAGGGTCGAGCGGGTCGACTCCAGCGCCGAGCGGGCGCGGGCGACGTCCAGCCCGTTGCCCGAACCGGCGTCCAGCAGACCCTGCGTCAGGCGGACGGTGTCCGACTGCAGCTCGATGGTCCGCTCGGCGACGCTGATCTGGGCGTTGGCCGAGCAGGCGTCGGCATAGGCCCGGGCCGTCTCCGCCGCG
>JAVHYH010000168.1:3312-7226 GCA_031119155.1 Brevundimonas sp. | reverse complement strand
GAGCTGGTGATCGACGACGCCCTGCTGATGAAGGTCAACCGGTACTGAGATGATCCATCTGATCGGAGCAGGCGGACACGGCAAGGTCGTCATCGACGCATGGCTGGCGGCCGGTGGAGCGCAGGAACAGTTGTGTGTCCGCGACGGACGCGCCGCCATGACCGACCGGACCGTGCTGGGCCTTCCGGTCCTGAGCCCCGAGATCGATGACAGCCTTGCGGACGCCGAGGTCCATGTCGCCATCGGCGACAACACGGCCCGCGCCGCCCTGATCACGGCGGCGCTGGCGGCCGGGGCGCGTCTGCGGACCATCCGCCATCCGTCAGCCTCCGTCTCGGCCTTCGCCGACATCGGGGACGGCGGCTTCATCGGCGCCGGCGTGGTCATCGGACCGGATGCCAGCACCGGCCAGGGCGTCATCGTCTGTGCGGGCGCGGTCATCGACCACGACAGCCGGATCGGCGATCATGCCTTCATCGGCCCCGGCGCCGTCGTCGCCTCCCGTCTTTCAATCGGCCCTCGCGCCGTGGTCCGAGCCGGCGCCGTCGTCACCCGCGATCTGGCCGCCGGCGAGATCTGGCCCGCGCCGCCGGCGTCGTCTTCCGCAGGACTCCACATCGCATGACCGACATCACGGACTTCTGCTCCCGCCGAACCGCCACCATCCGGGACGCCATGGAGACCATCAACGCGTCCGGCGTTCAGATGCTGCTGCTGGTCGACGCCGACGGCCGCTTCCTGCGCACGGTCACCGACGGCGACCTGCGCCGCCTGCTGCTGGCCGGAGCCGGCATGGAAGATACGCTGGAAGGCCTCCCGGATCTGAGCTCCGTCACCGCGCCCGAAGAGGTGACCCGCAAGGCCGCCCTTGGCCTGATGGATGCACACGAGATCAACCACCTGCCGCTGATCGACGGCGAAGGCCGGGTCGTGCGGGTGCTGAGCCGCCGCGACATCGGCGCGCCGATCCTGCTGTCCACCCCGCACATGGGCGAGGCCGAGCTGCATTTCGTCGAAGAGGCCTTCCGCACCAACTGGATCGCGCCGCTGGGGCCCAACGTCGACGCCTTCGAACGCGAGATCGCGACGCTGGCGGGGGTCAAGCACGCCGCCGCCCTGTCGTCCGGCACGGCCGCCATCCATCTGGCCGTGCGGATGCTGGGGGTACAGCCGGGCGACAAGGTCTTCTGCTCGACCCTGACCTTCGCGGCCTCCGCCAACCCCATCGTCTACGAGGGCGGCGAACCGGTCTTCATCGACAGCGAGCCCGACAGCTGGAACATGTCGCCCGTCGCGCTGGCGCGCGCCTTCGACGCCGCGAAGGCCGAGGGCTGGATGCCGAAGGCCGTCATCGTCGTGAACCTGTACGGCCAGTCCGCCGACATGGATCCGATCCTGGAGCTGTGTAACCGTCACGGCGTGCCGATGATCGAGGACGCCGCAGAGAGCCTCGGCGCGACCTACAAGGGCAAGGCCTCCGGCTCGTTCGGCCTGATGGGCGTCTTCTCGTTCAACGGCAACAAGATCATCACTACCTCGGGCGGCGGCATGCTGGTGTCCGATGACGAGGCCCTGATCAAGCAGGCCCGCTTCCTGGCGACCCAGGCGCGCGATCCGGCGCCGCACTACCAGCACAGCCAGATCGGCTTCAACTACCGCATGTCCAACATCCTCGCGGGCGTCGGACGGGGTCAGCTTCAGGTGCTCGGCGACCGGGTCGAGGCGCGCCGCGCGGTGCATGACGCCTATCGCGAGGGCCTGTCCGGCATCCCCGGTCTGGAGTGGCAGCCCGAGCCGGAGTGGAGCTGGTCGAACCGCTGGCTTTCGGCCCTGACCCTCGACCCGGCCATCACCGGCGTGACCGCCGCCGAGGTCATCCAGCGCCTCGCCGACGAGATGATCGAGGCCCGCCCGGTATGGAAGCCCATGCACCAGCAGCCGGTCTTCGCCCACTGCCGCCACTTCGCGCACGGCAACGAGCCGGTCTCGGACGACATCTTCGCGCGCGGCCTGTGCATGCCGTCCGGCTCGAACATGACGCGGGCCGAGATCGACCGGATCATCGACGCCATGCGCAGCATCCTGACGGCCCGGTGACCCCGTGAAGCGCGCGTTTGATTTCGTCATGGCGGGCGGCGCCCTGATCGCCCTGTCGCCGGTGATGCTGGCCACGGCCATCGCCGTGAAGGCGACCTCGAAAGGGCCGGCGATCTACTGGTCGGACCGGGTCGGCCGGGACAACAAGCTGTTCCGCATGCCCAAATTCCGTTCGATGCGGACCGAGACCCCGGCGGTGGCGACCCATCTGCTGAGCGACACCACCGCCTGGCTGACGCCCATCGGCGGCTTCCTGCGCAAGTCCAGTCTGGATGAACTGCCCCAGCTGTGGAGCATCTTCGTCGGCGACATGTCGATCGTCGGACCGCGTCCGGCGCTGTTCAACCAGGACGACCTGATCGCCCTGCGCACCGAGAAGGGTGTCCATGCCCTGCGTCCCGGCCTGACCGGCTGGGCGCAGGTCAACGGGCGTGACGAGCTGTCGATCCCGGACAAGGTCGCGCTGGACGTCGAATACCTCGAGAACCGGTCATTCGGCCTGGACCTGAAAACGATCTGGCTGACCGTCGGCAAGGTCCTGGGCGCGCGCGACATCTCGCACTGACCCTCCCCCTGAGGGGGAGGGGAACCCTCCGAAGCCGCAGGCGACGGAGGGTGGAGGGGGCTGCTGGCGGGCCCTCGATCAGGCGCGCTTGATCGGCACCACCTCGGCGGCGCGGTCGTCTCCGACCGTGCGGACACGCGCCAGGGTTTCGAAAATCAGGGCCCGGGCGGCGGCGTTGTCGCCGGCGCGACCGGCCTGCTCCAGCTTGTGCACGATCCGCTCGGTCATGCGCGCGCCCTGAATCCGGTCCGTGACGCACATCAGGCTGGCGCCGCACATCTCGGCGACCTCGCTGGAATCGACCAGTTCCTCGAACAGCTTCTCGCCGGGACGCAGGCCGGTGACCTCGATCTCGATGTCCTTGCCGGGCACCTTGCCGTAGAGGCCGATCAGCTGGCGGGCCAGGTCGATGATCTTCACCGGCTTGCCCATGTCGAGCACGAACACGCCCAGCGGTCCGTCCGGCTGCTCCGCCGAATGGGCGGTGGCGTGCAGCACCAGCTGGACCGCCTCAGGGATCGTCATGAAGTAGCGTTCGATATCCGGATGCGTCAGCGTCACCGGACCGCCGCGCTCGATCTGGGCGCGGAAGGTCGGCACCACGGATCCGGCCGAGCCCAGCACATTGCCGAAGCGCACCACGCTGAAGCGGGTGTCGCCCTTGCCGGTCTGCTGGGCGCGCACGACCGCCTCGGCCAGCCGCTTGGTGGCGCCCATGACGTTCGGCGGATCCACGGCCTTGTCGGTCGAGATGAAGACCATGTGCTTCACCCCGGCGACATTGGCGGCCTCGGCGACATTCCAGGTGCCGACCACATTGGTCAGCACGCTCTCGCACGGATGCTTCTCCATCAGCGGCACATGCTTCAGGGCGGCGGCGTGGAAGACGATGTCGGGCCAGTCGCGGGCGAAGACCTCGTTCAGCAGCGCCTTGTTGCGCACGTCATAGAGATACTCGCGGCGCGACAGGGTCGGCCAGCGCGCGGCGATCTCCTGATCGATCTTGAACAGGCCGAATTCCGAGTTGTCGAGCAGCACCAGATGGCCGCAGCCCAGGCTGGCGACTTGACGGCAGATCTCCGAGCCGATCGAGCCCTTTGCCAGCGGCGCGCCGAAGACCGCTTCGGGCGTGTCCTTCCACAGTTTCAGGGCCCCCATGGCCAGCTTGTAGATCACGCCGATGCCGAAGCCGGTGACAATGGTGCGGGCGGCCGCGGCCGTCGACAGTGGGGCGGGGGTGCTGTTCGTCGTC
>JAVHYH010000168.1:0-3302 GCA_031119155.1 Brevundimonas sp. | reverse complement strand
GCCCAGGCTGGCGACTTGACGGCAGATCTCCGAGCCGATCGAGCCGCCGGCGCCGGTGACCAGCACCCGCTTGCCGGCGATCAGGCTTCGCAGGGGGCCGTCGGCCAGACGCACCGGCGGCCGCGCCAGCAGCTCCTCCAGCTCGAACCGGCGCATGACCGGCTCATCCGCGGTCCCGGCCATTTCAACCAGGCTGGGCATGCGCAGCAGATGGACGCCGCGCGTGCGCAACTGGCCCAGTCGCTCCACGCCGAAATCGACCGGCGTCAGGATGTCGTCGAGGAAGACCAGCGCCGCCTCGATGTCGTGGTCCGTCAGATCCTCGAGGATCTCGAAGGCAGCGCCGGCGTCGGTCAGAACCGGCACGCCGCGCAGCTCACGCGTCACCGCGCCCTTGTTGTCGGTCACGATGCCGGCAGGGCGATAGGCCTCGCCGCTGCGGGCCAGTTCGCGCAGGAAGGTCTCGACCCGGTCCATGGCGCCGACCACGATCAGCGGCTTGCGCTCGTCGCGGGCGCCGAGGAACGGCGCGATGGCCTGCAGCGCCTCCTTGTCGTGGAGAATCCGGCGCAGCAGCACCAGCCCGAGGGTCAGGCCGATATCCAGCACCGGCGCGATGAACAGGGTCGAGCGCGGCAGCGACGCGCCCCGATCGAGGAAGAAGCTGAACGCCAGGAAGATGGCCGCCGTCAGCAGGGAGGTCCGCACCATCGGACCGATGTCCACGATGGAGACGTATCGCCACAGCGCCCGATCCGTGCGGAACACCAGATCCAGAGCGAAGCCCAGGCCCGCGAAGACCAGGGCGAACAGCCAGGCGGACTGGATCGCATTCAGGATCGCTTCGGGGGTCAGGCCGTTGCCGGAGGCGACCAGATAGCCGCCGATCATCGCGACCCCGCGAACCACGGCGCGCGCGGTCACCTTCAGTCCACGGATCAACAGTACGTTTGCGTTACCCAAAACCGTCCCACCTGACAGGCGTCGACCGGAAGAATCCCCGCGCGAAAGTATTAGTCCGCGGCGATCACAGTACGGTGACGAATACCCGTCGCCCTCCACTTCGACCGTTCATGCTCGCGTTCGTTTTGCGACTTCTTTCGCAGACGCCCGCCCCGACGCGCTCAAATGGGCGCGGTCAATAAAAGTTCCGGCGTTCTAGCCCTATATGCCCCCGCTGTCACGCTTGGCACACAGGCGCGAGCGACGCCGAATAACGACAGTATTTGACCCCGTGCTGACCTTTTTCGGAAAGCTCGATTTCTTGAGGGCGCACCGGCCCGTTGCCCTGGCCTAAGCCGCCGATACAAAACTGTTCCGAGACGCGAAACCTTTCAGGCTTTAGAAGACGGGCAGTCGCGACAGGCGCGGGGGAACGATGACGATCTATCCGGTGATCATGTGCGGCGGCGCGGGCTCACGCCTGTGGCCCGCGTCACGTCCCGGACGGCCGAAGCAGTTCCTGCCCCTGACCGGCGCCCGTTCCCTGTTCCAGGAGACGGTGCTGCGGGTCGCACCCCTCGCCGGCGAGGGCGACGTGGTGGTGGTGGCGGGCCTCGGCCATGCGGACGCCATCGCCTCCGAACTGGCCGCCATCGGCATCGAGGCCACCATCCTGCTGGAGCCCGAGGCCCGCGATTCGGGACCGGCCATGGCCGCCGCCGCCGCCTTCATCGAGCGCCGCGACCCGCAGGGCGTCGCCGCCATCATCGCCTCCGACCATCACATCCCCGACGCCGACGCCTTCCGCGCCGCAGTCCGCACCGCCGCCGACGAGGCCGCGCGGGGCCGAATCGTCACCCTCGGCGTCACCCCCACCTGGCCGTCGTCGGCCTATGGCTACATCAGCCCGGACGGCGAGGGCCTGTCACCGGTCAAACGCTTTGTCGAAAAGCCGGACGCCACCACCGCCGCCCGCTACCTGGCCGACGGCTTCCTGTGGAACAGCGGCAACTTCATCGTCTCCGCCGCCGCCCTGCTGGACGAGTTGACCCGTCACGCGCCCGGTATCGCCGAGGCCGCCCGCGCCGCCCTGCCGGGCGATCTCTCCGGTCCGCTGGTCCGCCTGACCGACGCCTTCCGCGAGGCCCCGCGCATCTCCATCGACTATGCGGTGATGGAGAAGAGCGACCGCACCTCCGTCCTGCCTGTGGCGTTCGAATGGTCCGACGTCGGCGCCTGGGACTCAGTGCTGGCGACGGGCGCGGGCCACACCGGCCTGCATATCGGCGTCGACAGCGACAACACCCTGGTCCGCGCCGCCGACGGCATGGTGGTGGCGACCCTGGGCGTCTCCAATATCGCCGTCATCGCCGAGAACGACGCCGTGCTGGTCTGCGACCTGTCGCGGGCGCAGGACGTCAAGGCCGTGGTGGATCGGGTCAAGGCCGAGGCCCCGCGTCATGCCGATGTGCCCGACACCGCGGACCGAGCGCCCTATCAGCGGTTCGGCGACTGGCTGCGGACCGCCGCCCTGCCCCTGTGGGCGACGCTGGGCGCTCACGCCGACGGCGCCTTCGTCGAAAGCCTGACGCTGGAAGGCCGCCCGATCGAGACCCGACGTCGCGCCCGCGTCCAGACCCGGCAGATCTATGTCTTCGCCCGCGCCGGCGCCGGCGGCTGGACCGGTCCCTGGCGCGAACGGGTCGAGCGGGGGCTGGACAGCTTCCTGACCGGCTATCTGCGTCCCGACGGCGCGGTGCGCAACGCCCTGAACCCGGACGGCTCGGTGCTGGATGACGGCATCGTCCTGTATGAGCAGGCCTTCACCCTGCTGGCCCTGTCGGCGGCCCACGCCGCCGGCGTCGCGCCCGACCGGTGCGAGGCCCAGGCCGGGGTCATGCTGGAGCGTCTTCTGGCGGAGCAACTACCGCAGGGCGGCTGGCGCGAGGCGGGAGATCATCCGTATCAGGCCAACGCCAACATGCACCTGTTCGAGGCCGCGCAGGCCTGGGCGGCGCGCGGGGTCGATCCGCGCTGGGAGACCGTTGCGGACTCGCTGGCCGAACTGGCGCTAAGCCGCTTCATCGATCCTGACGGCGGTTTCCTGCGCGAGTTCTTCGACGCCGACTGGCGCCCGGCGCCGGGCGAGGACGGCCGTCTGGTCGAGCCCGGCCATCAGTTCGAATGGGCCTGGCTGCTGTCCCGTCATGCCCTGGCTCGCGGCGATGACCGCGCCATGGCGGCGGCGAAGCGCCTGTACCTGCACGGCCTGCGCGGCGTCGATCCGCGCCGGGGCGTGGCGGTCGATGAGCTGGATGACAGCCTGTCGGTGCGCAGCGCCCGAGCGCGCCTGTGGCCCC
>JAVHYH010000167.1 GCA_031119155.1 Brevundimonas sp. | reverse complement strand
ACGGCGAAGCCCATGTCGGCGAAGATGGCGACCATCTCGTCCATGACCTGCATGGTCGGGTGGACGCTGCCGGTGCGGCGCGGGCGGGGCGGCAGCGTCAGGTCGACGTGCTCGGCCTTCAGCCGGGCGTCGAGTTCGGCGGCTTCCAGCTCGGCCTTGCGGGCGGTCAGGGCGGATTGCACGCGGTCGCGCAGGCCGTTGATCTTCGGGCCCTGTTCGCGGCGTTCGTCGGGGCTCATCGCGCCCATGCCTTTCAGCAGGCCGGAGATGGAGCCGGACTTGCCGAGGGCGGCGACGCGGATGTCCTCGACAGCGGCGGCGGTCTCCGCCGAGCCGATGGCGTTGATCAGGTCGAGTTCGAGTTGGGCGAGGTCGGTCATGTCGGCCCAGCATCTAGCGGGCCGGGACGCGTTCGTCACGTCCGGCATGCATGCACGCGCCCTGTGACGGATGGCGCATACGAAAACGCCCGCCCCGGCGGACCGGAGCGGGCGTGTTTCAGTCGTTCGAACCGAAAGGCTTAGGCAGCCTTCAGCGCGTCACGAACCTTGTCGGCGATCGCCTTGAAGGCGGCTTCGTCGGCGGCCATCGCGGCCAGGACCTTGCGGTCCAGCTCGATGCCGGCTTCGCCCAGGCCGTGGATGAACTGCGAGTAGGTGAAGCCTTCCAGGCGGGCGGCGGCGTTGATGCGCTGGATCCACAGGGCGCGGAAGTTGCGCTTCTTGGTGCGACGGTCGCGGTAGGCGTACTGGCCGGCGCGATCAACGGCGGCCTTGGCGGTGCGGATGGTGTTCTTGCGGCGGCCGTAGAAGCCCTTGGCCTGCTTCAGAACCTTCTTGTGCTTGGCGTGGGACGTAACGCCCCGGGTAACGCGAGCCATGATGTTTTCTCTTTATCGGGAAGCCCCTGACGCTCGACCCGCGGGGTCTCGCTGCTTGAGGGGCTGTCGTTCAAATTCGTTGCGGTTGGATCAGTCTGCTGCGCGCGCCTTAGGCGTACGGCATGTAGGACTTGATCTTCTTGGCGTCGGCGTCGGCCATGACCGAAGTGCCGCGGTTCTGGCGGATGTACTTCGAGTTGTGGCTGATCAGGCGGTGGCGCTTACCGGCGACGCCAGCCTTGACCTTGCCCGTGGCGGTGAATTTGAAGCGCTTCTTGGCGCCCGACTTCGTCTTCAGCTTCGGCATTTTCACTCTCTCTTTTGAGTGGGCTACCGCTCTTCGAGCTACTTGAGCCCGAAGGGTGATCGCCCTGATTAAGAACCGCCCAGGCATGCCTGTTCGCCCGGCGGTTCGGTACGCGAAGGCGCGGCTTCTAGTCGAAGCGGGCGCGCAAGGCAAGCAAATGAGTCAGGCGACGGCCTCTTTCGCCCGTCGTCCGGCCCGTCCGGCGTTGATCGCCATGATCGCCGCTGGAATGGTCAGGGCCGCGCCGATCAGGAAGGGCCAGTCATGGCCGAGCCCCGAGAACAGGGCCCCGGCGATGATCGGGCCGAAGATGCGGGCGATGGAGCTGGAGGCCATGTTCAGCCCCAGCATCGCGCCCTGACGGTCCGGCGGCGACGCCCGGCTGATCATGGCCGAGATGTTGGGCATGGCCATCGACATGCCACAGGCGCCCAGCGCCATGACCACGGGGATGATCCAGCCGTCCGGCACAGGCAGGCTGAACAGGCCGACGTCCACCGAACCGCCCGGGAACCAGTCCTTCGGCGCGACCACCTGCAGCACCAGCGAGGCGCCGAACAGCAGCATGCCGCTGGCCAGCACACGCGGCTCGCCGAACCTGCGCGCCAGCCGCCCGGCGAAAATGCCCTGGTTCAGCGTCGAGACCAGACCGACGACCATGAAGCTGAGGCCCACCTCGCGCGGTCCCCAGCCGTAACGATCCTCGGACCACAGGCCGAAGACCGCCTCCATCGCCGAGAAGCCGGCCATGTAGATCAGGGTCACCACGAGGACGCGGGAAATGACCGGCTGGCTGCGGGCGAACTGCAGGCCGGCGAGGAAGGCCGGACGCGGCGCCGCCGGGTCAGCCTTGGCCCGGCTCTCGCGCAGGAAGACGACGACGCCCACGGCCGCCAGCGCCGCCAGCGCGGCGGCGAGGAAGATCGGCAGCTGGTAGCCGATATGGCCCAGCTGCGGCTGGGTCAGCAGACCGCCCAGCCCGGGACCGACGATGAAGCCCAGCCCGAAGGCGGCGCCGATCAGCCCCATCCGGCCCGCGCGCTGCTCCGGCGGGGTGACGTCGGCGACATAGCCCTGCACCGTCGAGATGTTCCCGGCGCCGAGGCCGGTGAACAGGCGGATGGCGATGGCCAGCCAGATGTTCGGCGCGAAGGCCAGCATCAGATAGCCCAGCGCATTGGCGATCAGGGTGATCAGCAGCACCGGCTTGCGTCCGATCCGGTCGGACAGCCGGCCCCAGAACGGTTCGGCGAAGAACTGGCCCAGCGAATAGGCCGAGAACATCAGGGTGATCTGCCAGGCCTCGGCCTTCAGGCTCTGGGCGAAGAAGGGCAGCAGCGGCACCACCAGCCCGAACCCGACCAGATTGATGAACACCACGGTGAACAGCACGGCCAGCGCCGGGGTGTGAACCTTGGGCGGAGCGGGGGAGGCTGCAGGGTGCGTCATGCCGCCACGCTTAGCCTGTCCGGGCGCATACGAAAACGCCCCGGCCTTTCGACCGGGGCGTCATCAGTTCGGAAGTCGATCCGTCCCTAGCGCGGCGCCAGGATCATGATCATCTGGCGGCCTTCCATGCGCGGCGCGTATTCGACCTTGGCCACTTCGTCGAAGTCGGCCTGCACCTTGTTGAGCAGCTTCATGCCCAGTTCCGGGTGCGCCATTTCACGACCCCGGAAGCGCAGGGTGACCTTCACCTTGTCGCCCTCGTCGAAGAAGCGGTGCATGGCCTTGGCCTTCACCTCATAGTCGTGGGTGTCGATGTTCGGACGGAGCTTGATCTCTTTCAGCTCGACGATCTTCTGGCGCTTGCGCGCCTCCGCCTTCTTCTTCTGCTCCTGGAAGCGATGCTTGCCGTAGTCCAGGATCTTGCAGACCGGGGCGTCGGCGTTGGCGACGATCTGGACCAGATCCAGACCCGCCTCCTCGGCGGCCTCCAGCGCAGCCGACAGCGGCATGACGCCCTGCTTCTCGCCGTTCTGGTCAATGAGCAGAACGCGGGTGGCGCGGATTTCCTGGTTGATGGGCGGCCCGTCTTTCACGGGCGGCGTTTGCATCGGACGGCGAATGGGCGTCGTTTCCTTATGTGGTCGAAGACGTTTGATATTCTGACGAGAAGAAGCGCGCGATAAATCGCGGCGTTCCCCTCGGGTGGCCTATATGAGCCTCAAACCCCGTATTTTCAAGGCGTGACGGGGTTGGCCGCCGCGATGAAGTCGGCGTGTAGCGCCAGCACCGCAGCATAGACATGCTCGACCGTCAGGTCCTCGATGGGGGCGAACTGGCCGCGCGTCTCGTTGGAGGCCACGGTGCGGGTCTTCGGACCCCAAGGGCCGTACAGCCACCATTCGGTCGGTCCGAACAGGCCCAGCGTCGGCCCGCCCAGCGCCGCCGAGACGTGCATCAGCCCGGAATCATTGCCGACGAACAGGTCCGCCCGGTCGATGGCGGCGGCCGAGGCCAGGATGTCGCCCTTGCCCACGAAGTCGATGCCGCGCTCGCCGGCGGCTTCCAGCGCCGGGGTTGCAGGCGGCCGGTCGCCGGGACCGCCCACCGGCATGAAGCGCCAGCCGTCGAAACGTTGATCGGCCTTCAGCTTTTCGACCAGTTGGCCCCAGCGGTCGGCGGGCCAACTCTTGCCCGGCTGGTGCGCGATGGGAGCCAGGGCGATGATCGGGCCGGGTCCGGCGCCGCCGGCCAGTTGCGGATCGATCACGGCGGCGGCCTCGGCGCGCGCCTGATCGTCCAGCCAGATTTCCGGGTGCAGCGGGGTCTCCGAGCCCATCAGGCGCGACACCATCTCGACCTTGCGCAGGCCGGTCTCCCACGACCGGTTGTAGATCACCCGCCGCTTGGCCGGGATCAGGTAGGACAGGGCCGAGCCGCGGATGTCGATGACCAGATCCCAGCGTGTGCCGACGACCTGCTTCCAAAGGTCGACCCAGTGTCCGGCCATCTTCTTCTTGTCGAGGATGATGGTCCGCTCGACGCCGGGCGCGTTGCGGAAGAAGGGCGCGGGCGGGCGACCGCAGGCCACGGTGATCCGGGCACCCGGCAGCCGGCGTTCGATCTCGCGGATCACGCCCGACGAGATGACGCAGTCGCCGATGCGGTTGGAGGTGACGAACAGGACTTTGGACATGAGGCGTTATCGGCTGCCCCGGAAGAAGATCAAGCCGCTATTGTTTGGTCCGCTTAAACTCACCCGTGGTCTTCGAGGAGGGGCGATCAAGTTCGTTGAGCATCTGGTCCCTAACCACGGCAAGGGCCGTTTCTGCGTCTGTCTCCATGCCGTTTCTGACCAAGGCGTCTGAAACGTGGCGCGCCATGTCGGCGAGCATGATGCCCCAGGCTTTCGCCTCCCGGATGCCGCTGTTGCGGTAGGTGCCAACATTCAGAACGCAATGCAGGCCTTGCTGCGCGACCCACACCCGGGCCATCTCCACGGACTTCTCGTCCTCAAGCGCTGCGGGCGGAATTCCAATTGATTTCACCGACATCTCTCCCGACACCCGGACGTACGAAAGACAGCGGGCGATCCAACATGCAACATCTTCACCGCCCCGATGGCGAAACCCTCGCCCTGAAGCGCGTGTCAGGGACCGGGCCGACGGTCATCTGGATCGGCGGCTTCCGCTCCGACATGGAGGGAACCAAGGCGCTGGCGCTGGAGGCGGCCGCCCGTGAGCGCGGCTGGAACTATGTCCGCTACGATCATTTCGCCCATGGCGCCTCGTCCGGAGACTGGCGTCAGGCCACCATCGGCCGCTGGCGCGAGGACGCCATCGCCCTGATCGACAGTCTCGAGGGGCCGGTGATCCCGGTCGGCTCCTCCATGGGCGGCTGGGTTGCCCTGCTGGCCGCCGTTGCGCGGCCCGAGCGGGTGGCCGGGCTGGTGCTGGTCAATCCGGCGCAAGACTTCACCGAGCGGCTGATGTGGCCCGGCCTGCCTGACCATATCCGTCAGGCCATCCTGCGCGACGGCGAGGCGCTGATCGTCGAGGAGGGGCTGGGAGAATACGTCCTGACCCGTCGTATGTTCGAGGAGGCCCGGAGCTGGCTGCTGCTGGACGGCGTCATCGACATCACCGCGCCGGTCCACATTCTTCAGGGGCGTAAGGACGATGTCGTCCCGTGGCGTCATCAGATCGAACTCACCGAACGCCTGCACGGCGGCGATATCACGCTGGACCTTGTGGCAGAGGGGGATCATCGTCTGTCCACGCCCGCCGATCTGGATCGGTTGGTCGCGGCGGTCGAACGGAACCGGGGGCAGGCTGCGGCGCTGTCCTGACTATCTCGGAGAAGACACCATGCGTACCGCACTCATCCTCGCCCCCATCGCCCTCGCCCTGGCGGTTTCGGCCTGCGCGACCACCCCGGGCGGCTCTGACAGCAGCGCCGAACAGCGTCTGGCCGAGGAATGCACCGCCCGCGGCGGCATTCTGGTGCGAACTGCCAGCGCGCCGACCGGACGCCCGGAACAGGACAATGCCTGTCAGATCCGGGGCGTCCCTTCCAGCATTCGCTGATCGTCAGAGCAGGGCGCTGATCGCGGCCCGGGCGGCCTCGCCCAGATCGGCCCGTTTCAGCGCCAGCGCGACGTTGGCGCGCAGCAGGCCGATCTTGTCGCCGCAGTCGTGGGTCACGCCCGCATATTCGACGGCGGTGAAGGTCTGCTCGGTCATCAGCCGGGCCATGCCGTCCGTCAGCTGGATTTCTCCGCCGGCGCCGCGCTCCTGCGTCTCCAGAATGTCGAAGATTTCCGGCTGCAGGATGTAGCGGCCCGAGATCGACAGGTTCGACGGCGCGGTGCCCTTGGCGGGCTTCTCGACCATGCCCCGCATGTGGATGCGGTTTCCCTGACGGCCATCCGGATCGACGATGCCGTATTTGTGGGTCTCGCTCTCCGGCACCTGCTCGACGCCGATGACGTTGCCGCCGACCTCGGCATAGACGTCGGCCAGTTGCTTCAGCGCGCCCGGCTGACCGTCCACGATCACGTCCGGCAGGATCACCGCAAACGGCTCGTCGCCGATGATGTCGCGCGCGCACCAGACGGCGTGGCCCAGCCCCTTGGGCTGCATCTGGCGGGTGAAGCTCATCTCGCCGGCCTGGGCCAGTTCGGCGTTCATCATCGCCAGGATCTCGGTCTTGCCCTTGGCGGCCAGCTGGGCCTCCAGCTCGATCTGGTGATCGAAATAGTCCTCGATGGCGCCCTTTGAGCGGCCGGTGACGAAGACGATGTGCTCGATCCCGGCCTCGCGGGCCTCCTCGACGATGTAGCTCAGGATCGGCCGGTCAACGACATTCAGCAGTTCCTTGGGCGTGGTCTTGGTGCCGGGCAGGACGCGGGTGCCGAGGCCAGCGACGGGCAGCACGGCCTTGCGCAGGCGGCGGGTCTGGGTGGTCATGAACAGTCCTGATCAGAAGGGTCGGCGACCCTAACGCATTTCGGGAAGGAAGCGATCACTCGACCGTGACGGACTTGGCCAGATTGCGCGGCTGGTCCACGTCGGTGCCCTTCTGGACCGCCGTATAATAGGCCAGCAGCTGCACCGGGATGGCATAGACCAGCGGCGCGATCAGCGAGTGGCAGTCCGGCGCATCGACCCGGCGGATGCCGGCGCCGTGCGGATCGGGCGCCGACTTCGGCGCGATCATGATCACCGGCCCGCCGCGGGCGGCGACTTCCTGCAGGTTGGAGGCGGTCTTCTCGAACACCTCGTCCAGCGGCGCTAGGGCGACAATGGGGGTCTTCTCGTCCACCAGGGCGATCGGCCCGTGCTTCAGCTCGCCGGCGGCATAGCCCTCGGCGTGGATATAGCTGATCTCCTTCAGCTTCAGCGCGCCCTCCAGGGCCAGCGCCGACATGGGGCCGCGGCCGAGATAGAGGACGTCCCTGGCCTTGGCGATCTCGGCGGCGATGTCCTTGAGCGCATCCTCCAGGCCGATGGCCTCGGCGATCAGGCGCGGGGCCTCCAGCAGGACGCGGACCAGACGTTTCTCCTCGGCCTCGTCGATGCGGCCGCGGGCCCTGGCGGCGGCGA